>JABDIW010000201.1 GCA_013003515.1 Acidimicrobiia bacterium | reverse complement strand
GTCAACAAGACGGACATCGCCCCGGCTCCGGCCGTACACCGCCTGCTGCAGCTTCATAGTGGCGCCGTTGCAGTGTCGGCACGGACCGGTGACGGCCTCGCCGAGCTCGGGGCGGCTCTCGTCGAGGCCCTGGAGAGAACCACCTCCGAAGTAGAACTGCGCGTGCCGTACGACCGGGGTGACCTCGTTGCTGCAGTGCACCGGGTCGGCGACGTTCTCAAGCAGACGCACGAAGACGACGCGACAGTGCTCCACGTCCGTCTCCCGACGGCAAACGTCTCTGAGTTCGAGGCATACCGGGTCGGTTGACCCACCCAGGTATTGGGCCTCAGGCGGACCGGTGATCCAACCGATACCTCCTGGATACGGCCGCCCGGGAGAGACAATGACGGCCCCAGAATCCGACGCGCACCAGAGCGCCATCAACGAGCTCCAGGCGACGATCGCCGAGCTGGAATCCCAGCGCGATTCTGCGCGAGCATCGGTGGACTCGAAGTCCGAATTCATCGCCCACATCAGCCACGAGCTGCGGACACCGATGAACGGCATCATCGGGATGACTCAGCTTGCGCTCGACGCAAACCCGAGCCCGGAGCAACAGGAGTACCTGGGCGTCGTGCTGTCCTCGGCCGACTCACTCCTCACACTGCTCAACGATCTCCTCGACCACGCAAAGATCGAATCCGGAAAGCTCCAGATCGAACACATCCCGTTCCGTCTCAGGGACGTGGTCAACGACACCATCAAGACTCTCGAGGTCTCCGCCGCGGCTTCCGACCTCACTCTCGAGGCCGAGGTGGAGCCGGAGCTCCCCGAACTGGTTCACGGCGATCCCACCAGGCTTCGCCAGGTCCTCATCAACCTGATCGGCAACGCAATCAAGTTCACCGAAGAGGGAGGCGTGTACGTCACGATCCGGGCGCCCGAGCCGCACGAGATGGACCTGGCCACCATCGAGGTCCGTGACACCGGGATCGGGATTCCGGAGGATCGCCTGGAGTCGATCTTCGAGGCCTTCGAGCAGGCCGACTCGGCCACAACCCGCAACTTCGGTGGAACCGGGTTGGGTCTGACGATCACCAGTCACCTCATTCACCTGATGGGCGGCCGGATCTGGGTCGAGTCGCAGTTCGGATCGGGTTCGACGTTCTTCTTCACAGTGCCTCTCCCCCAGGCGAACGTCGAGGTGGTTCGCCCGGCAATGAGCCCGGTGGGCGCCGAGGTACTGGTGCTCACCGACAGTCCCTTGAACCGTGAATCGATCATCGATGTCCTCACGTCCGGAGACATGCAACCCAGGGTCGTCGACACCGTCGAACAGGCTCTGCGTCAGCTGACGCGGGCGGCGGTTCGCCATGAGCCCTACTCGCTTGTTGTCTGCGATATCCAGAAGGATGGCATCGGGGTCGCATCGAGACTGGTCGAGGTGGCGCCCGAGTCGCCGATCGTGCTCCTGACCGCGTCGGGACAGCGAGGTGACGCGGCGCGATGCCGGGAGCTGGGCATCCCCGCCTACCTGACAGGGACTCCCACGTCGCAGGATCTCCTCGAGACATTTGCAGAGGTCCTCACCGGACCGCCGACCCTCATCACCCGCCACTGGCTGCGGGAGCGCCGGCGCTCGTTGCGAATCCTGGTTGCCGACGACAGCCCGACGAACCGGCTTCTCGCCATACGACTGCTCGAGAAGCAGGGGCATACGGTCATCGGCGTGGAGAACGGCGCCGATGCTGTCACTGCCCTGGAGCGCGAGCCCTACGACATCGTTCTCATGGACATCCACATGCCGGTTCTCGATGGGTACTCGGCGACAGGCCAGATTCGGGCCATGCCGACCCGTCGTTCTGAGACCCCGATCGTCGCCCTCACGGGCTCTGTGAACGAAGAGGGAAGACAGAAATGCCTCGACTCGGGAATGGATCGGTTTGTGGCGAAGCCGTTCAAGGTGGACGAGTTGCTCGACGTGATCGCCGAGTTGACGGCCTGACTCAGATCAAGTCGGACAGATCGGCCGTCTCGGAGTCACTCCGATCTCGCTCGGCGGCAGCCCGCCGGGCAACGGCGATCGGGACCAGCAGGGCCGTCACGTAGACCACCTGGATGACGAGCGCGACGACGCCGGCCGCATTGAGACCCAACGTGTCGTCGATCGTGATGGTGACCGGGATGATGGCCCCCACCACCCAGGCGAGCTGAAACAGCGTCTCGGAGGTCGTGAACGCCCGTCCCCGGGCGGCCGGAGCCACCGTCATCTGGAGGAGACCGTCGAAGCCGAACTTGGCCGTGCCCCACGCAAAGCCTGCTGCCGCGGCCAGAACGCCCGCCACCAGGAGCGAGAGGCCCTGGGATGCAATGAAGGCGGCAGCAGCGGCGACGGCGAGAGCCGCGACCACCATCGGCTCTTCCGGCACGCGTCGCTCGATCAGCGGCGTGACGAAGGCGGCGATGAAGAACCCCAGGCCGGCGGCGGCGAGAAGGGCGCCGAAGTCGAGGACGCCGGCGTCGACGTCGCGAAACGCAAACGCGACCAACAGCAGCAGGTAGCCGTTGAGCAGGCGCACACCCGCCGTGGCGAGACGAGCCAGGCGAACCGAGCGAGGCACGGCTCGCCGTGCGGCCCGTCCCCCGCCTTCCTGCGGGTGGACGTCGAAGGTCGGCAGAAGTGAAGCAGCGAGCGACGCCACGATGAACGCGACGACGGCGAGAACGAGGGCGAGGATCGGACTGACGAAGCGCACCGCCAGAACTCCGGGCGGGATGACCACCGCCGACGCGAGCACGCCGATCTTGGCCAGCTGTGTGTTGGCGGTGATCAGCTCCTGTGGACTGTCGAGCACGACTGGCAGCATCGAGGCCTTGCTGATGCCATGGATGCGGGAGAACACGAGAAGCCCGAAGGCCACCGGGTAGAGCCACAGCGAATCGATGCCGAACATCATGACGATGGCGAACACCACCCGGGCGAGGCTCGACACCATCAAGCCCCCGCGATATGCACCGCGGAATCGCTCGAAGATGCGCCCGAGGAGCGGCCCGAGGATGGCGAAAGGAGCCAGCGTCAGCAGCAGATAGAGGGCCACCCGATCTCGCGCAGTCGTGGACGGCACCGAGAAGAACAGGGTTGATGCCAGGGCCAGGGCGACCAGCGTGTCGCCGGCGACGCTGGCAGCGTGGGACTCGGCGAGTCTCTGGAACCCTGCGCCCTTCGCCGAGAAGAGGAGGGCGACCCGGTCGGCGACGTGCTTGCCACCCGTCCTCAGCGCCCCAGAGAACCGGCCCGATGTGCTCACCGAGGCAAGTTACCCGACCAGACGGCAGACGCCGTCAGGCGACGTCGAGGGCAGCAACGATGGCGGCAGCAGCAGCATCGAGATCTGCAGGGTCGGGGTCGGCGATGGCGTTGGCGAAATCGAGATCATGCACGCCGCTGATCGGGACCACGTGGAGGTGGGTGTGCGGGACTTCGAGCCCGGCAATCATCAAGCCGATCCGGTTGGCACCGAAGGCCCGCCGCTGTGCCCTGCCGACATCGCCGGCCACCTCGAACAGATGAGCAACCACGACTGGTTCGAGGTCCAGCCAGTGATCGACCTCGACACGAGGGACGACGAGCGTGTGCCCCTGTGCCAACGGGTTGATCGAGAGAAACGCCGTGCAGACGTCGTCCTGCCACACGAAGCGGCCTGGTAGCTCGCCATCCATGATGCGGGTGAACACGCTCGCCATGGGTCAGACGTTACCGGTCAGAGGATGGTCGCCGCGAACTCCGCCAGGGGGCTGCGGACCGACTTGTCGAGGGTCACGTGACCGAACAGCGCGTTGCCCTTGAACTTCTCGATGAGTGCCGCCAGACCGCCGAACGGGGACACATACGGGTTGTCGACCTGGGAGAGATCACCGCAGAACACGACCTTGGCGTCGTGGCTGATTCGGGTCAGGATCGTCTTGAGCGTGGGGAGCTCCAGGTTCTGGGCTTCGTCGATGATCACCAGCTCACCCGTGATCGATCTCCCCCTCAGGTAGGTGACCGCCGCCATCTCGAGGACGTCCTGGGCAAGCAGCTCCTCGACCGCGCCGCGAGCGGCCCCATGGCCGTCGTCTGAGAAGAGGGCGAACAGGTTGTCGTACACCGCCGCCATCCACGGTGACAGCTTCTCCTCGAGGTCACCGGGGAGGTAGCCGACCTCCTGGCGACCGACGGCGATGAGCGGCCGGTAGACGCTCACCTTCCGATATCTGCCCGCCTCGAGGACGAGCTCCAGGGCAGCGGCGAGAGTCAGGAACGTCTTGCCGGTCCCCGCCATCCCCATGAGTGACACAGCCGGGACCGCCGGATCCATCAGGAGCTCCAACGCAAAGGCCTGTCGCACGTTCTTCGCCTCGACGCCGAACACCTGACGGGTGCCGGGAACCCTGACAACCACGGGACGGGGTCGGACTTGAGCGACTCGACCCAGCGCCGACTGCGATCCCGAATGGAGGATCACGAACTGATTGAGTACCAGGTCTCCGGCGAGAGCGGCTTTGCCGTCGGCGTACAGAGAGTCGATGACCTCGGGCGCAACGTTCATCTCGACCACTCCCGTGTAGGACTCGTCGACGATGACGGTGTCGGCCCGGTAGTCCTCCACCTCCACTCCGAGCTGAGCGCCCTTGATCCGCAACGCAGCATCCCGGGTGACGAGCACGGCGGGGTGGCCGTCGTCGACGAGGTTGAGACACGTCGACAGGATGCGGTGGTCGGGCGTCCGCGGGTCGAGGACCGACGGAAGCCGTTCGGAGTGGACGCCGTTGAGCTCGATGCGGAGACTGCCCCCGCCATCGAGTGGACAGGGCTCGGAGAGACCTCCGGCACGTGACGCTCCGAGACGCTCGAGGAGACGGATCGCTCCCCTGGCGCCGGCTCCGACCTCGTCCGGTCTCGTTTTCTGCCGGTCCAGTTCCTCGACGACTACGAGAGGCAGCACGACGTCGTGCTCGTCGAATCGAAGGATTGCCTGGGGATCCGCCAGGAGGACGCAGGTGTCGAGAACGTACGTCTTGCTCGTCGAGTCTGAGGTCACTGGCCGGTTTCCATCGGGCTCCGGAGTGTGGCCGTTCCCGATCCCAGAACCAAGGATTCAGAGGAGTCCCTAGCTAGGAGTCCCTAGCTAGGAGTCCCTAGTCCCTAGCAAGAGACTCGCTGCCGGCTACCAGCTACCAGCTACCAGCACGCAGTGACCGCTGGCTAGGGACTAGGGACTAGCGACTAGCGACTAGCGACTAGCGACTAGGGACTAGGGACTCTCTATCCCATGCATCTCGGGTTTGGCTTGGCGCATCATCAGTGAGGCGACCATGTGGGATGGGTCCCTGCCCTCGTAGAGGACCTTGCCGACCTCAGTGGCAATCGGCATTTCGATCCGGTACCTGTCGGCGAGGCTGAGCACCGCTCGAGTCGTCTTGACGCCTTCGGCGACCATGTTCATCTCGGCGATGATGTCGTCGAGACGCTGACCCTCCCCGAGCGCACGTCCCACACGGTGGTTGCGGCTCTGGGTGGACATACAGGTGGCGATCAGGTCACCCATGCCGGCGAGACCAGCAAACGACAGTGGCGAGCCTCCCATGGCGGCGCCGAGGCGTGTGATCTCTGCAAGGGCGCGAGTGAGAAGCGCCGCCAACGAGTTGTGGCCGTACCCGAGACCCGCCGCCATGCCGGCGGCAATCGCCATGACGTTCTTGAGGGCGCCGGCCGACTCGCAGCCGACGACATCCGTGTTCGTGTACACCCGCAACGTGGGAGCCATGAACACCTTCTGGAGATCCAGGCCCACCTCCTCGGACGGAACGGCGATCACGGAAGCGGCCGGCTGACCGGCCATGATCTCGCGTGCCAGGTTGGGGCCGGTCAGCACGCCGATACCTCCGGGATCGTGATCCGGGAGGACGTCTGCTGTCACCTCGGTCATCCGCATGAGCGTGTCGATCTCGATCCCCTTGGTGAGGCTGACGATCGGCGTCTCGGCGGCGATGTGATCGGCGGCCTCGCTCAGAACGGACCGGAACCCGTGGGAGGGCACACCCATCACGATGACATCCGCCCCGGCGAGCGCCTCGGCGAGATCGGCTGTGGCGGTGATCCCATCGGGGAGGCGCAGCCCGGGGAGATAGTCGGGGTTCTCCCTCGTCTCGGCTATCGCAGACGCCAGCTCGGGACGCCGCGCCCACAGTGTCGTCGGGACCTTGTCGGCAACGAGGGTCGCTACCGCCGTCCCCCACGAACCGGCTCCGATGACTGCGACGCGCATGTCGACCATGCGCCCAGGCTACCGGGAGGTGCCTGCCGGTTGCCCCGGCGCCTCCTCGAGAGCGCGGTGCTGGGCGTCACGTGAGTACCGCAACACGAGGTCCATCAGATCGGCTGCATACTCGGGGTCGATGCCCAGAGACCGGGCGTCGTCGCGGGCCTCCTCGATCAGCTCGGCCTCCCGGTCTGGAGACCGCAACGAGATGCCTTCAACAGCCTTGATCCGTGCGATCTCGACCGACGAGTGGAGCCGGCGGGCGATGAGCTTCACGAGCTGGCGGTCGATCCGATCGATCTCGTCGCGCAGCATCGGGATGCCCAACGAGTCCATCAGCGCCAGAAACGCATCCGGACCCAGCTGTGATCCGTTGCCGGCGAGAGCCGCTTCGGGATTGGGGTGGACGGCCACGAGCAATCCATCGGCGCCCACGGAGCGACCGGCCAAGGCGAGAGGAGCGATGAACTCGGGGTCGCCCTTGGCAGGAGCAGGGTCGATGACGACCGGCAGGTGGGTGATCTGCTGGGTCACGGGCACGGCAGAGATGTCGACGGTCTCGGACGTGCGCGGATCGAAGGTACGCGAACCTCGCTCGCACAGGATCACATCGTCGTTGCCTTCGGCGAGGACATACTCGGCGGCCATCAGCCACTCGTCGATGGTCGCCGACTGGCCACGGTGGAGCATCACGGGCTTCCCGGTGGCACCGGCGGCTCTCAGCAGGACGAAGTTCTGCATGTTGTCGGGTCCGATTTCGAGAACATCGATGTGTTGGGCGATGAACTCGAGGTTTCCCGGCTCGAGGGCCTCGGTGATGGTTGGTAGCCCGCTCTCGAAGCCGGCCTTCTCCAGCAACCACACCCCTTCATCGCCCAGCCCCTTGAAGGTGTAGGGCGAGTTCTCGGCCCGGTAGGTGCCTGCCCGCAGCATCGACCCGCCGGCCTCGGCAACGATGGCGCCGGCCGCCAGGATCTGCTCCTCGGACTCGACCACGGCGGGTCCAGCGATCACTGGGTACGAACCGTCGCCAAACCTCACGTCACCCACCGCCACGATGGTGGTCTCGACGTTGGGCCGTCTCCGGCTCTTGAGTGTCGGTTCGCTCATGTTCTTGATTCCTTCCCCCTGTCCCCCACTGCGGCCACGAAAAAACCCGGTGCCGTCGGGGGCTCCGGGCTGGTGGCGGTGGTGGTGGGTGTCGGTACTCAGCGCGCATCGGCCCGGGCATGTCGCCCGGTAAACACATACGCGAAGAAGTATCGACACCTCATCTTGGTGCGACGATACAGACACCCCCCGGCACCGGCAAGAGCAGATTCGGCCAGGGCGCCCTGACTAGTCACTGCCGATGTCAACGGTTGGTTAGGCTCATCGGCCATGTCCGACACCTCATCAGACCTTGTCAGTCCAGAACAGTTTCGATCACTCGTTGGCAGCTTCGCCACGGGTGTGACCGTTGTGACCTCGGCACACGGGGGAGAAGCCAGCGGCATGACCGTGTCCGCATTCTCATCGGTGTCCATGGACCCGCCGCTCGTCCTGGTGTGTCTCACCAGGGGGAAGCCGACCACCGACCTGATCGAGGGCTCCCGCCGCTTCGTGGTCAACATCCTCGCCGCCGACCAGCAAACGGTTTCGGACCAGTTCGCCTACCTGGACGCCGAGGAACGTCTGTTCTCGGTTGCGTATGAGCAGGACGACACCGGCCTGCCCGTCCTCGATGGCGCCGTCGCACATCTCGTGTGCAGGGTGCAGAGGACCGAGGAAGCCGGCGATCACTTGATCTTCATCGGAGAGGTGGAGTCCGGCGACGTCAGCGACGGCGATCCGCTCCTCTACTACCGCGGGGCCTACCTGGGTTGACCCTCAGCTGAGCCGAATCGTCTTCGAGGCGATGATCAGTCGAGCGACGAAACGGGTGATGAAACCCATTCGATCTGTCATGTCATAGATATCGGCATGAAGCCGATTCCGCTTGACCTTCAACCCGTCAACTTGACCAGAGCGGCGTCGGCAAGGAGCGGGGCAATCGGCTCGAATCCCGCAAACCGATCATCGGACGTCTGCCCAGCCACGAACCGCGCATAGATCTGTTCGATGATCGTGGCGATGCGCCACAGTGCGAGCGCCTCGTAGTACGCGATCGATGTCACATCGAGGCCCGACTGTTCTGCGTAGCGGGCCACCACGTCGCCCTTCGCCATGTGCGGGGCCAATGTCACCGCCTGAGCACCGAATATCAAGAACGTCGGGTCATCGGGGTCCGCCCAGTACGCCAGCATCGTCCCCAGGTCGACGAGGGGGTCCCCCAGCGTCGCCATGTCCCAGTCGAAGACCGCGACGAGATTGCCGTCGGCGTCGGTCATCGTGTTGTCGAGCTTGAAGTCGTTGTGGAGGATCACGGCCGCCTGAGGCTCGGGGACCTCCTCGGCGAGCCGGGTCGAGAGCTCGTCCATCGCCGGGACGGGCCGCGTCGCCGCAGCAGACCAGCGCCGCGACCAACCGGCGACCTGCCGCTCCACGAAACCGGCAGGACGACCCAGGTCCTCGAGCCCGACGCCGGCAGGGTCGACGCGATGCAGGTCGACGAGGGCGTCGACCAGGCCGTTCCCGAGTCGGAGCCGAGCCCTGTCGTCGAAACCCGACGGCCACTGGCGACGAATGACGTGACCCCGGCGGCGCTCCATGACGAAGAAGTCCTTGCCGATCACAGACGGGTCCTCACAGTGGTGGTAGGCCCGAGGGGCGAGCCGGTACTCCTCCCAGAGCCTCGACAGCACCCGATACTCCCGGGACATGTCATGAGCCCCCGGCGCCACGGGTCCCAGTGGTGGCCGCCTCAGCACCAGCTCGAGGTCCCCCGCTCGCACCAGATAGGTGAGGTTGGCTGCGCCACCGGGGAACTGCTCGAACTCGATCGGGGCGTCGCCGATGAGCTCGGGGAGGGCCTGCCGCAGGTAGGCGGCGACGCTCTCCTCGTCGAAGCGCTCCTCTGGTCTGATCGGGGCGGTGTCCACGGCGGCGAGGCTAGAGGCAACGACTCGTATGCTTCACGACGATGACCATCGCCGAGACCGTCACTGCCATTGCTGCCATCGCTCTGCTCGTCGTCGGAGTTGCGGTCGCCATCGTCGTCGACGTCCGGGCCCATGGCCATCGTCCGTGGATGGATCGGGTATGGCTGGTGTTACCGGCGGCGGGAATGGTGGCGCTTGTGGTCGCCGTCCTCAGCTGATCACCGCGTCGACGGCCATCGCCACGAACAACCCTGCGAGGTACACGTTCGAGTAGCCGAAGAACGACATCGCCCGTTGCGGTGCAGATCGCAACCGGACGGCCGAAGCCATCAGAACCGCCCCCAGGACCGCCGCCGCCACCAAGTACACCCAGCCGACGGGCGGCGTGAGGAACAACAGGAGCGACACGCCGGTCACGACGGCCGAATAGGCGAGGATCGCCTGGAGTGTCGGCTTCTCCCCGACGACGACCGGCAGCATCGGGACACCGGCACGCTCGTAGTCGTCCCGATATCGCAGAGCCAGAGCCCAAAAGTGCGGTGGAGTCCAGAAGAAGATGATGGCGAACATGACCCACGCCGCCACCGCGAGATCACCGGTGACCGCCGCCCATCCGACGAGAGCCGGCACCGAGCCGGCGGCCCCACCGATGACGATGTTCTGCGTCGTCGACCGCTTCAGCCACAGCGTGTAGACGAACACGTAGAACAGGAGCCCGGACGTAGACAGGCCGGCAGCGAGCAGGTTGGTGGTAGCCCACAGCCACCCGAAGCCCGCTGCGCCGAGAACGATGCCGAAGGCAAGGGCCTGACGGGAGTTGACCCGGTCGGTTGGGACCGGACGGCGCGAGGTGCGCCGCATCAGCTGGTCGATGTCGTGGTCGATGGCGTTGTTGATCGCGTTGGCTCCGCCGGCCGACAACGTGCCACCGATCAGGGTGGCGAGCACCAGCCACCAGTCAGGCCAACCTCCCGTCGCCACGAACATCGCCGGGACGGTCGTGACCAGGAGCAACTCGATGATGCGGGGCTTGGTCAACTCGACGTAGGACCGCCACACGGGCACCGAGGCCCCTCGAGGGTCGACGACGGTGATGCCACTCACGATGGCGCTTCGACCAGCTCGGGCCGGCTGGAGGTCTCGAGAGCGGACGCCGCCACCAGAACGACGAGGACCCAGAGGACGTCGGCCACCGCGAGGTGGATGAGCTGAACCTCCACAGGCGTCAGCAAGGCGATGTTGAGGATCCCGATGACGAACTGCCCGAAGACGATCAACTCGATCCAGCGACTGAACCTCCGGGCGTCGTCGTCGAGACGGGCGCGGACCCGTCTGGCGAACCACACGAGAGACAACCCGACGGCGATCGCAACGATCGGGTGGATCACACGCAGCCGGACCAGCAGCTCCGCCGAGTTGCCGAACTCCTGGCGGACAGCGTCGAGAACCGAATCCGGAGGGAACAGAGTGTCGGCGAGCGCGTTCCACGCCCCGGTTATGCCGATGAGCAGCATTCCGCCGATGGCGACCGCCACGGGACGGCGCGCCGCGCCCTTCCATTCGATCGCTCGGTGGCCCGCAGCCCACCAGGCGACGAGCGTGATGGCTCCGAGCAGGAGAAACGTGTTCACGAGGTGGAGCGGCACCACGATCAGTCGGCCAACCGAAGAGTCCTGGTCGACCCAGCCGAACACAACGAGCAGAGCACCGATGACCACCTCACCGGCGAAGAAGCCGGCGGTGGCCAGGGCGGCTCTCCCGACCCGATGGCTCCGCCCCACGGCCCGCAACGCCCAGATCACCAACCAGGCCACAGCGATCGACGAGGCAACGGTGGCCATGCGGTGGGTGAACTCGATGACGGTGGCGGCGTCGGTCGACACGGGGATCAGGGCGCCGTCGCATCGCGGCCACGACTCACCGCAACCGGCGCCGGATTCGGTGGCACGAACCAGCGCCCCGGTGCTGATGACGATCGTGGTCACGACCAGGGAAAACCAGGCGAGCTGAACGAACCGGGGGCTGAGACGGTCGGTCACGGTCTATCTAGGCCCTTCGAGCGCGTATCCTTGAGGGCGATGAAGAAAGTGCTCTTCCTGCTCGTTCTGGTTGGCATCGGGTTTGCCGTCACGAAGTTCATGACGGTCGAGTCCACGCACACCCACCCCCACTGAGTCACAGCTCCGACCGCTGCCAGGCAGTGGCGAGTGCGTCCGCGTACTCGTTCCACCGGTGCCCATCGTGGGCCTTGATCCAGGTCACCGTGATCTCGGGTCGTCGTCGGGTCTGATAGAACGCCTTCTTGACGAGATCCAGGTTCTCGACCGGCCCGGTCTTGCGCTTCCACCCCCGGCGCTCCCAGCCCGCCGCCCACTCGTTGAGCGTTCGCACCGCCAGGTTGCTGTCGCTGTAGAGCACGGCCGGCACCCCCTCGGGGACCAGGGCGTAGCCCTTGATGATCGCCATCAGCTCCATCCGGTTGTTGGTGGTGTCCTCTTCGTACCCGTAGTCCTGCCCGATGACCTCACCGTCACGCACGTACACGGCGCCCCAGCCGCCCGGCCCGGGATTGGGGACCGAACTGCCGTCGGTGAACACGCCCGACGAGACCCCGTCGGGATAGCGATCGAGGACTTCGGCAAGGGTCAGCAGGCGGTCGGGCATGGATCAGGTCTCGTGCCAGAAGGCGGAGATCGCCTTGGCGTACTCGGCGGGCCGGGTCACGATCGATTCGTGGCCGACGCCGGCCAGTTCGACCACACGCTCGGGGCGCAAAGACGCCAGCTGGTATTGCAGCGGCGACGGCATCACCTCGTCATGGGTCGGGATCACGACCAGCGACGGGGCCTTGAGACGGCGGACCCAGTCTCGTGAGTCGAATCGCCAGATGGCGCATCCTGCCTCGTGGAAGGACTCCTGATCACGGTGCTGCAGCATCTCCCACATGAACCGGTCATGCTCGGGATCGAGGCTGCCTCGCTGTCTGAGGATGAACCGGCCGACCCAGCTGCCCTCGGTGGGGCTGAGGCGGTCGATGGCGCGCAGCACGTTGAGGATGACCCGGAACCCGATCCGCGCCGACGGGACCGGGTGCGCACTGGTGGCAGCGAGAACCATCCGCTCCACGAGGCCCGGGTGGCGAAGAGCCAACGACTGGGCGATGAGGCCGCCCATCGAATACCCGAACACGGTCACGGGCCCCACATCGAGCGTGGCGATGACCGCGGCGAGGTCATCGGCTGCATCCTCGATGTCGTAGCGATCACCCATGCGGTCCGTCTTCCCGTGACCGCGGTGATCGATCATGATCACGTCGAACTGGTCGGTCAGGTGGGGGACCAGCGAATAGAACATGCTCTCGGAGTCGAACAACCAGCCATGGATGAGGACCAGCGGGGGCCCTCCCTCGATACCGGATCGCCGCACCATGAACTCGCGCTGGCCCACGAAGACCGTGCGACCAGGCACCTTGATCGGTCGACGTTGCACACCGCTGAATCGGGGGGCCTCACGGGGACCGAGCAGCCGCCAGCCCGCCCACGCCAGGGCCAGAAAGGCAAGAAATCGCTTCATCGCCATGAGCTTATCGGCATCGGGGGCCCACGCCGCCAGAGGCCTTCGTCTCAGGTGACGACGATGCGGTCTCCGTCGGTGACCTCACCGATCACGGCGGCGAGCATCACGTCGTCTCGGCTCTCGAGGGCGTTGATGAACACCTCGGTACGCGCCGGAGGCACCGCCATGAGCAGACCTCCTGAAGTTTGGGCGTCCGTGATCACCAACCGATCGACCTCTTCGATGGCGTCGAGGTCGGCAACTCCGCCGGCTGCTGCGAGGTTGCGATGCGACCCTCCCGGCACGACGCCCTGAGCGGCTAGTTCACGCACCCCGTCCAGGACCGGGATGGCGTTGATCGACAGCGATGCCCCGACACCGGACGTGGCGGTGATCTCAGAGAGATGGCCGATCAACCCGAACCCGGTGACGTCCGTTGCCGAATGTACGCCGATGGACGTCATCACCGAAGCAGCGCCGGCGTTGAGCGCGGTCATCATGTCGACGACCTCTCGCTGCTGGTCGGGAGAGGCGAGATCACGCTTGATGGCAGTGGCGAGAATCCCTGAACCGAGCGGCTTGGTCAGGACCAGGAAGTCGCCCGGCTTTGCGTTCCCGTTGGTGACGATCCGCGCCGGATGAGCGAGGCCGGTGACGGCCAACCCGTATTTCGGCTCCTGGTCGTCGATGCTGTGACCGCCAACGAGAGTGCAACGGGCGCGCCGCAGGATGTCGGCACCGCCCGCAAAGACCTCGGCCAGGAGATCCATGGGGAGCGAGTCACGCGGCCAACCCGCGATCTGGAGAGCGATGGCAGGCGTGGCGCCCATCGCATAGATGTCCGAGAGGGCGTTGGCCGCGGCAATCCGTCCCCAGTCGTATGCGTCATCGACGATGGGGGTGAAGAAGTCCACTGTCTGGGCTATCGCCGTGTCGGCGTCGATGCGGAAGACTGCGGCGTCGTCAGCACCGCCGATGCCGACGATGAGATCCGGATGCTCGGTGACCGGTGTGTTCTCCAGGGGGCGCAGGACCTGCGCCAGCTCTTCGGATGAGAGCTTGCAGGCTCAACCGGCGCCGTGGGAAAACGCCGTCAGGCGGATGTGGTCCATGTCACCTCCTCTCGTCGTCCAGACAGTCTTGGTGGTCGCGTCGCTGGGGGCAAGCGGACGAGCATCATTCACCGACCCGCATCAAACCACCGTCGACCTGCCGCAACCTCGATCTATAGAGTGCCTGAAGTCCGATCTGCCCTGCGGAGACGGACACGACAGGCCCCCTCGTCCCCCCTGGGGGGCCTGTTCTATTCCCGGGCGGTTCATGCGTCGAGACGCATACGTGGCACGGTGCCGATCCGGACCGCTGGATTCCTAGAGTCCACCTCATGCGTTTCCGTCTCCTCCGTCCCCGAGAGCTGGCTCACGGTCTTCGGGAACTGGCACGACGCCGACCGGAGGACGCCGAGAGCTATCTCGAGGATCATGGCGAGGAGTGGGAGGCGCTCGCCGGACAACTGCCACAGGACGCCGCTGACATCCTCGAGGCGATCACAGAGGAGGCGGCGGCAGAACTGATCGCCGACCTCGATGACGAAGATGCTGCCGACGTCCTCGACGAGATGAGGCCGGCGGCGGCAGCCGAGGTCCTGGCCGAGCTTCCACCGCAAGAAGCTGCGCACCTGCTCGAGGTCATGGAGGCCGACCAGGCCGCCGACGTGATCGGTGAGCTGGACGAGGACCTGCTGGCGGACATCACCCCTGAGCTGGGAGTCGACAGCGAGGCCGTGCGGCTCGCCCTCTACGCCGACGACTCGGCCGGCGGCCTGATGACCACCGATGTCGCCACCCTGCCCATCGGCATCACGACGGGCGAGGCCATCGAACGGCTCCGTCAGCTCAACGAAACGCTCGGTTCGAATCTCAGGTACGTCTACATCGTTGATGACGAGTCACGGCTGGCCGGCGTCCTCTCGTTCCGTGACCTCGTGTTCGCTCGGCCCGGAACCGGCGTCGACGAGGTGATGGTTGAGTCACCTGTGCAGGTGAAGACCGACACGGACCGCGAGGTCGTGGCCGAGTTGATCCAGCGATATCACCTCATCGCCATCCCCGTCGTCGATGACGGCGGCCGCCTGCTCGGGATGGTGAAGGTGTCCGAGGCGCTGGAGGCGGTGCAGGAGGAAGCCACCGAGGACATCGCGATGATGGTGGGCGCCGGTGCCGAAGAGACCGTGTACACACCCATCGCGGTGTCGGTCCGTCGCCGCCTCCCCTGGATCACCTTGAACCTGGCCATGGGACTGACCCTGGCCCTGTTCCTGAGGACCTTCGAAGGCACCATCGAGGCCAACGCCACGCTGGCGGCCCTGATGCCGATGGTGGCCCTCCTCGGCGGCAATACCGGGGCCCAGAGCCTGGCGGTGGTGATCCGTGCGCTGGCCGTCGGGGACATACCTGCGCAGCGGGCACCGCGCGTCATCGCACGCGAGGCACAGGTCGGGGTCATCAACGGGCTTGTGATCGCCGGGCTCTCCGGGGTCCTGGGCGGGGTGGTGGCGGCCGATGCGGCCGTTGGGTTGGTCATCGCCGTGGCCGTGTTCGTGAACATGGCGGTTGCGGTGGTCGCAGGAGCCGGTGTTCCGCTGGTGCTGAAGAGCCTTGGTCAGGACCCGGCCCTCGCCTCGAACATCTTCCTGACCATGGTCACGGACCTTGTCGGGTTCGGTGGCTTCCTGCTCACGGCCTCACTGGTCCTATAGGCCCCAGCTGCCACCCGCAAGCGGCCAGCCAAGAGGGCGAGGCTCTAGCCGGTAGACGGAAAGCAGGACCGGAAGCCGGAAGCCGGTAGCCGGCTACCCAGCTGCCTGCTCGGGGAAGTCGATGACCTCGGCCTCTTGCTGCTCTGCGAGCTGCATCGCCGATGCAAGGTCTCCCATGAGGTCGACCACTCCGGGGTCGAACTGGGTTCCGGCGTTCTTGCGAAGCTCCTCGAGGGCGTCTTGCGGAGTCATCGCCGTACGGAAGGGCCGATCCATGGTCATGGCCACGTATGCGTCGGCTACGAGCAGCACCCGTGCCAGGAGAGGGATCTCCTCACCCTTGAGGCCCCTCGGATAGCCGGCACCGTCCCACCGCTCGTGGTTGGCGAGGACGGCCTCTCCGGCCTCCGGATGGATCAGGCCACCGACCAGTTCGAAGCCCTTCTTGGGATGCTCGCGGATCTGCTTCCACTCGTCCTCGGTGAGAGCCCCCCGCTTGTACAACACGGAATCGGGGACACCGATCTTGCCGACCTCCTGGAGGAGAGCGGCGACCCGCAGATGCTCGAGCCGAGCTGTCGAGAGATTCGCCTGTGCGCCGAGAGCGATGGCGACCTCGGCCGTGCGAGTCGATGCTTCGGCAAGCCGGGGATCGCGGAGACGCAGCACCCGGACGAGCAAGTCGACGATCTGCATCCGGCCGTTGGACTTCTGTGACTTCGATCCACCGAGGGCGACGGCCTGACCGGCGACGCGGACACGGTTCTTTCCTTCGCGCTTGGCGAGGTAGAGAGCCCGGTCTGCGGCCTCCATCAGCTCGTCCCGGTCGACGGCGTGCTCAGGCACCGACGCCACGCCCAGCGACACGGTGACGCTGCCAACACCGGTGATGTTGAGGGCGGCAACCGCCTCGCGGACACGTTCGGCAACGAGCACGGAGCCTGCGCTATCGGTCTCCGGAAGGAGGAAGCCGAACTCCTCGCCGCCGATGCGGCACACGATGTCGGCCGAGCGAATGGCGTCTGCCATCGCTGCCGAGACCTCCTGGAGCACGCGGTCGCCGGCGGCGTGGCCCCTGGTGTCGTTGATCTGCTTGAAATCGTCGATGTCGCCGATGACCACGGACATGGGACGGCGGTGTCGCAGGCTGCGGTCGAGCTCGTCGGAGAGCCTGTCGAAGTAGTACCCGTGGTTCTTGAGGCCGGTCAGCCAGTCCGTGACCGAAAGGGCCTGCAACTGGCGAACGAGCTCCTCGAGCTCGTCGTTGCGGATCTTCTCCCGCTCATAGAGGCGGGAGACCTCGTCGAGAACGGGTCGGGCGACTTCTGGGGAGAGGAAGCCCTCGCCTTTGTGGATCGCCTCAACGGCGGCAAGGAGCTGCCGCTCATCTTCCTTGATGACGTACCCGACCGCGCCGGCGCCGACCAGCTCGGCGACCCGATCAGCCCTCTCGGCAGGCGCCATGGCGATGATGGCCATCGTGAACGCGGACTGCTCGCGCAACGAGCGGGCAACCTCGGAAGCGTTCTCGCGGATCCCGGCGACATCGACGAGCGCGATGTCGGGCTGCGAGCCTTCGATGAGCAGGCGAGCCTCGTCGCAGTCGTTGGCCTCGGCGACCACCTCGATACCGGCGGCCGTGAGCGTATCGCGAAGCAGTGACCGGGCGGTCCGGTCTCCGTCGATGATCATCACACGTGCAGACAAGTGAGTCCCCTCCTGGGTACTTGTAGGAAACATCGGCCTGTCGCAGGCGGTGCTTTAGCCCCGAGTGAGGCAGATCGATGAGTCTGGGTCAGGAACCCAGGATCACCTGGCCCGCATCGGCAAAGGCATTGACGAAGACGATGCGGGCGCCGTCCTCGAGCCGGACGAAGTAGTGGTCTGCAAGCTCAGCTGCCTCCGCCGCAGACGGGTTCGACAGCAGCACCGACTCAGCCGCGGCGGCCGAGTCGACGATGTGCAGCTCGCCCACGGGCGGGAACCTGTCCACCACGTCGGCGACGACATTGATGAGGTCCTCGCTGTCCAACGAGTCGTACGAAGCCGGATCCAGCTGGACCACGACGATGTCCCCATCGTCGCTGTCGATCCTTTCGACGATGGAGTAGTCGGGAACCGTGAACACGCCTGCAGGCGGGGTGGTTGAGGTCGTCGTCGACCCCTCGGTCGTCGTCGAACTGGTCTGCAGAGAGGGCAACGTGGTCGACGGGACGGATGTCGTGGCCGGCTCATCGTCACCGCTGCATGCGGCGACGGCGAGCACCACCGTCAGAAGCAGTGAAACCATCGTCGTGCGTTGCATCATCGTCACCTTATCGACTCTCGAGATGACAACGACACCCGGGCCCGGCAGGTTCCCTCATCCGGTGTGCTGCCACTCGTCGAAGTCCATCCCATCCATCCATCGCTCGTAGTGGACAACGGGGAAGAGCCTCTTGACCAGATCGAAGACCTCGGGTGACGGGCTCTCGTCGAGTCCCAGCTGGGCGATCTCGAGAAGGGGTCGCCACGCCGGCGCTCCCGACGCCTGGTCGACCCGGCGCAACCAATCTGGCTCGTCGGTGGTGTTCCCATCCCAGAAGCGGGCGAGCTTCACCGAAACCCTCAGGGCACGGCGAGCCCGCTTGGCCACCTCGCGATCGGTGACCCCCTCGAAGATGTCCTCACCGGCGACGTTCACGTCAAACGTCTCAGGAGCCATCACCGCCGACTCGTACAAGCGCTCCAACGCCTCCACCACACGCACGTGGCTCACGCCGTCTCCTCCGTGACCAGAGCTCGGAACCCGGACGCGAGCACCTCCGTGACCGTGCCGGGCTCGAACTCGACATCGTCTACGCGCACCACCGGGCGAACCTCGCGAACCGTCGACATGACGAACATCTCGTCTGCAGCGAGGGTCTGCTCGAGGGGGAAACGACCCTCTTCCACCTCAACACCTGCTGTGGCGGCGACCTCGAAGACTGCGGCGCGGGTGATCGAACCGAGAATCCCCTGACCGAGGGCTGGTGTGTACACCCGGCCACCCGTCGCCCACCCCACCGAGTAGGTGGGGCCCTCCAGCACACACCCGTCGTCGTCGATGAGGAGCGCGTCGTCGTATCCGGCGGCGACGGCCCGCCTCATCGCGGCGAGGTTCGGGGCATACGACATCGTCTTGGCGCCAACGAGTTCGGTACCCCGTCCGGCCGGATGCCAGGGAGCAGGAAGTGGCATCAATCGCAGGCCTACCGGGACCTCGGGAATCGGCTCAGCGAAGACAACTACCCGCGGCGGTGCGTCGAAAGAAGTCGCCGAAACGAAGACCCGGACCACACAGTCGCCGCCGCTTGCGGCGCGGTCACTGACCCAACCAGCGATCGTCTCGCGGTCGACAAGATCGAGATGCAGCGCTGCGGCGCTCGATTCGAGCCGGGAGAGGTGCTCGACGGCGCGGAATGGCACTCCTCCATACGCCCGCATCGCCTCGAAGCAGCCAAACCCGCGCTGATAACCAACATCGAACACGGAGACCGACGCGTCATCACCGGACACCAGCACACCGTCGATGAGAACGTCCGGCTTCATGTCGGTCGGTAGCGGTTGGTGATCGGCAGACGACGGTCGCGGCCGAACGCCTTCGTCGAGATCTTGACCCCTGGAGCGGCCTGTCTCCGTTTGTACTCATTGCGGTCCACCATTGCGGTGACCCTCCGGACAAGGGCACTGTCGAACCCGTCATCGTCTATCTGATCGACGGACTGATCGAGCTCGATATAGCGCTCGAGGATGGCGTCGAGCGTCTCGTAGGGAGGAAGGCTGTCGGTGTCCTTTTGGTCGGGGCGCAACTCGGCAGACGGTGGCTTCTCGATGATCGAGGAGGGAATGACCTCGCCGTCCCGGTTTCTCCAGGCCGCGAGCTCGTACACCTCTGTCTTGAAGACGTCCTTGAGGACGGCATAGCCACCGGCCATGTCTCCGTACAAGGTGGCGTACCCGACCGCCATCTCCGACTTGTTGCCGGTTGCGACCACCATTCCGCCGAACTTGTTCGAGACGGCCATCAGCACGACTCCGCGTATCCGGGCCTGGATGTTCTCTTCCGCGACCCCTGGCTCGGTTCCAGCGAAGAGCGGGTCCAGGGCTTCGAGGAACCCGGCGAACAGGTCATCGATCGGGAGCGTGTCGACGTGGATGCCGAGACGGTGGGCGAGATCCACGCTGTCATCGACGCTGCCCGACGAGCTGTATCGAGTGGGCATGGTGATCCCCCGGACGGCTTCCGGCCCGAGAGCGTCGACGGCGATGGCGGCAGTCAGAGCTGAATCGATACCACCCGACAGGCCGACGACCACGCCCGGGAAGCCGTTCTTGACGACATAGTCACGCAGACCACTCACGAGTGCGCAGTACATCGCCCGTGTCTCGTCGAGGGGTGGCAACACCGGAGGAAGGGGCTCCGGAGCGGGACGCTCTCGCGACGACGTCACGACGATCGCGTCCTGGGGAATGGCCTGATCTTCCACTGTGACATCCACGACGAACCTGTCTTCCTCGAAGTGAGGAGATCGGTACACCACCTGGCCGTGCCGGTCGACGACGAGGCTGTCGCCGTCGAAGACGAGCTCATCCTGTCCCCCGACCAGGTTCAGGTAGACGACGGGGACGCCGGAACGCACCGCCTGGTCTGTCACCAGCCTCTCTCGGTCGGCCGTCTTCCCGGAATGGAAGGGCGAGCCGTTGATGTTGAGCAGAATCGCGGCACCGGCCTCGGCCTGCCGAGTGGGAGGCCCGTCCTCGACCCACAGGTCCTCACAGATCGAGACACCCACGGGCACTCCGCCGATCGACCACACCTGATCGGGCTTGGAGCCCGCCACGAAATACCGCTGCTCGTCGAACACCCCGTAGTTCGGCAGCAGGTTCTTGTGATAGACGCCGTGTACCTGCCCCCCGCTCACCAGCGCCGCGGCATTGGCGACCGTGCGCCGCCCGGCGTCGTCGGTGTCGCGACCCGGTCGCCCATCGGCGGTATCGACGAAGCCCACAATCGACACCACCGATCCCGATGCAGCTGCAATCGTGGAGAGTGCTTCCCTGTTGTCGGCGATGAACCCGGGCCGCAGCAGCAGGTCCTCCGGCGGGTAGCCGGGGATTGACAACTCGGGCAGCAACAACACATCGGCCGACACGCTCTCTGCCCATTCCATCGTCTCGAGGATGCGCGCGGTGTTGCCGTCGATGTCACCAACCGTGAGGTTCACCTGGGCGCCGGCGACTCGCAGATGGGTCATCGTCGGGCGGCTCAGATCCCGGTCGCGGTCTCTTCGACGAGCCAGTCGACCACAGCCTGGAGGGCCTCATCGTGGGTGGCCCCTCTCGCCAGCGCCTTTCGGTACGTGCCGAGCTGCGAGTCGGCACTGGTCCCCCGCCGAACGATTTCCCGGGCATGCTCGACCTCAGCCACGCAGTCGAACGCCTCGGCGTCCTCACGGACCAACTCGATCAACTCGTCCACGAGATCCACGTACTCGACGAGGACACCTTTGCCGAAATCGATGAGCGACTCGCTGATGCCGTAACGCTCGGCCCGCCACACGTTCTCGTTGACGAGCATCGGGAGGTAGCTCCGCCACCGCTGGTTCTCCTGACGACGCCGATACAGCATCGACAACAGGCAGACGTACAGAGCGGCAATGGTGATCGTGTCATCGACGTTGGTGCAGATGTCGGAGATCCGCATCTCGAGCGTCGGGTACCGGCAGCTGGGACGCACGTCCCACCACAGCTTCGACGCGTCCTCGATGACGCCGGCGGCCACCAGGGCGTCGACGTGCCTCTGGTATTCGGCCCACGAGGAGAAGTCGGCGGGGAGGCCGGTGCGGGGCATCGACCGGAAGACGCTGGTGCGATAGCTCTTGAGACCGCTGTCCTGGCCATGCCAGAACGGGGACGACGTGGACAGGGCAAGGAGGTGTGGCAGGAAATAGCTGATCTGACCCATCAGGTCGATGCGGAGATCCTCATCCTCGACCCCGACGTGCACGTGCATGCCACAGATCATCAACCGCCTGACGACGCCCTGGAGATCCTGTTCGAGCTGGAGATACCGGTCCTTTGGTGTCGGGAGCTGTGCGGACGCCTCGGCAAACGGGTGTGTGGAGGCGGCCATCAGCTTCAAGCCATGACCTTCGACGACGTCTGACACCTGACGACGGAGCCTTCCCAGATCGGAGCGAAGCTCGGCAATCGAGGAGCACACCTTGGTGCCGATCTCGAGCTGGGACCGCAGGAACTCCGGGCCGACCTGGCCTTCGAGCGCTTCGGCCTCGCTCATCAGCACGGCCGGGGGATCGGTGGCGAGATCACGGGTGGCAGGGTCGACGAGCAGGTACTCCTCCTCGACCCCGATCGTGAAACTCGGATCACGCATGACCAAACAGTAGACCGGCCCTGCCAGGCGTTGTCGCGGCCCGTACAATCCCGCCGATGAGCGACGCGATACCTTCGATTGCGGCAGAGATCGCGCCATCTGCCGTCGACCTGCGCCGGGCCATTCACCGGGACCCGGAGGTCGGCTGGTCGGAGAAGGCGACGACCGAACGCATTGCCGAGTACCTGGCCGGTCACGGCCTGGACCCATCGGTCCGCAGCGACGGCATGGGCCTGAGCGTCGACGTGGGCGGTGAGCCGACCGTCGGGTTCCGCGCCGACCTCGACGCGCTGCCCATCCAGGAGGAGACCGAACTGCCCTTCCGATCGCTCAACCCGGGAGTGATGCATGCGTGCGGTCACGACGTGCACGCCGCCATCGGGGCCGGCCTGGCCGCATCCTGGAACCGGCTCGCCACGACCGGTGCCATCGAGGGCGGCATCCGGGTGTTCTTCCAGCCGGCCGAGGAAGTGATCCCCGGAGGCGCCCAGAAGATGCGCCAAGAAGGTGTCACCAAGGGCCTCGATTCGGTGATCGCCTATCACGTCGACCCGAGCATGCCGGCGGGACAGTTCGGGCTCCGCACTGGCGCGATCACCGGTGCCTCAGATCGGATCATGGTCACACTCAACGGGCCCGGCGGTCACACCTCACGGCCCCACCAGACCGTGGATCTGGTGTACGTCGCAGCGCGCATCATCACGGATCTCCCCGTGCTGGTGCGCCAGGACATCGACCCGCGCCATACCGCAGCCCTCGTGTTCGGCCTCATCGAGGGATCGAGTCGGGTGGAGAACGTGATCCCCACGCACGTCACGGTGGGTGGGACGATTCGCCTGTTCGAGCTCGACGTGTGGCGCCGTCTCCCCGATCTCATCGAGAAACTCATCCATCACCTCGTTGCGCCGTATGGAGCGACCGCCAAGGTCGACTACGTCCAGGGCTCCCCACCGGTGGTCAATGACGCCCGGATCATCGCCTCTGCAGGCGAAGCGATCGGGCGGGTCATGGGTGCCGACGCCGTGGCTGACACCCATCAGAGCCTGGGGTCGGAGGACTTCTCATGGTTCCTCGAGGAGGTCCCCGGAGCCCTCATCCGCCTCGGGTCTGCGATGAACGGCCGCAGTGTCGATCTCCACTCGGCAACGTTCGACGTCGACGAGGCGTGCATCGAGGCCGGAATCGCCGGCGGGGTGGCCGTGCTCGGCTCCCTGCTGCGCTAGGCGAGGACCTCGAGGCCCACAGAGACGAGCGCGGCGATCAGGGTCTCTGCCTCGCCAGGTCTCACCGACAGCGTCAGCACACCTCCGCCGCCGTGACGGCCGTGCCGAAGCTGAAGATCGCGTACATCCACGCTGCTGTTCTCGAGAGCTCGCCCCACCTTCGCCAGCTCGCCCGGCTCGTCGGCCAACGCGACATCGACGGCTACGACCGGCGGTGCCAGGGCGGACCGCACGCCGCGGGCGGCCTCCAGCCGTGTTTCCATGGCACCCGCTTCACCCACCGTGTCGGCCAGCGCCTCCAGCCGGTGACCAAAGGCGCGGAGCCGCGCGGCGACCTCGCCCCGGTTGGCGGAGAGGAGCTGGCTCCACATGGATGGATCCGACGAGGCCACCCTGGTCAAATCGCGGAAGCTGCCGGAAGCGAGATCGAGGGCGTGGCTCGTGCTCTGAGCAGATTCGAGCAGCGTGACGGCCAGGACCTGCGGAAGATGACTGACGAGGGCGACGGCCTGATCGTGCTCGGCTGCGGTCATGCGGACGGGTCGTGCTCCGAGGGCATGCACCATCGACTCCACGAGCTCGACATCGGCTTCGTCCGCTGCTTCGGGCGTGACGACCCAGGTTGCTCCTCTGAACAACGCCGCCGAGGCGTGCTCGGCCCCAACCGTCTCTCTCCCCGCCATGGGATGGCCACCGACGAACCGCGCCAGGTGGGAGGCCGCCGCGATCACCGGCTCCTTCACGCCGGCGACATCGGTGACAAGAGCAGGCGTTGAGAGCTCGGACAGCACATCGATGACCGACTGCGGTGGTGCGGCCAGGACAACGAGGTCGGGATCGTCTGCCACTGCGGCCTGTAGCGAGCCATGGGTCTGGTCCAGGGCACCGATCGCGACGGCTTGATCCAGGGAATCCGCGCTGGGATCCCAGCCGCTCACGTGCCAGCCGTCGGCCCGAAGCCCTGCTCCAACGGACGCTCCGATCAGGCCGGTTCCGACGATGGAGACTCGTCGAGTCACAACTGGAGGTTCATGACCGACGCCAGCGCCCGCACCTGGTCCATGAGAGCCGAGAACTCGTCAGGGAGGATCGCCTGCGCTCCGTCGACGAGTGCCGTCTCGGGAGCGTGGTGGACGTCGACCATGAACCCGTCGGCACCGGCGACGACCGCGGTGCGGGTGAGTGGAGCGACCAGCTCACGGTGTCCGCCGGAGTGGGATGGGTCGACGATGATCGGCAGGTGAGACAACCCTTTGACGACGGGCACCGCAGAGATGTCGAGGGTGTTGCGGGTTGCTGTCTCGAACGTTCTGATCCCGCGCTCACACAGGATGACTCTGTGGTTGCCCTCTTTGTAGATGTACTCGGCGGCGTTCAGCCACTCCTCGATGGTGGCGGTGAACCCACGCTTCAAGAGAACCGGCTTCGGCTGTCGACCGAGCTCGCTGAGCAGGGTGAAGTTCGCCATGTTGCGGGTCCCCACACGAATGAGGTCGGCGTACGAGGCAACGAGGTCGACGTCGCGGGGATCGAGTACCTCGGCGACGAACGGCATCCCGAACTCCTCGCGGGCCTCGGAGAGGTATTGCAGTCCTTCTTCCTCGAGTCCCTGGAAGGAGTACGGACTCGTCCGTGGCTTGAAGGCATCGCCTCTCAGTATCTTTGCCCCGGCTTTGTGGACGGCCTCGGCGGCGGTGAACAACTGATCCCGGCTCTCGACGGCACACGGGCCGGCGATGGCCGCGAAGTGGCCGCCTCCCATGGGGACGCCTCCCACATCGATGACCGTGTCGTCAGGATGGAAGTCTCGTGAGACGAATTTGTAGGGCTTGAGGACCGGTACGGCGCGTTCGACTCCCGCGAACGCTTCCCACGGCAGCTGCTGAATCGTCTCGCGATCGCCGATGGCGCCGACGACGGTCTGCACCTGGCCGACGGAGACGTGGGCCTCGGCGCCGATCTCCGCCAGACGCTCGACGACGTTGTCGACGTCACCGGTGACGGCGTCCGGCTTCATCACGATGATCATGGATTCGTCTCCCTTGGCGGGGCTCATGCGGCGCTCCCTCGAGTTGTCGGAACTCTACCGACCCACCTGGCCGCTTCCTCCGCGGTACCCGTAGAGCAGTGGATTAGCTATGAGCTAACGCTTGCAATAGTTAGCACTCTGCGATATCCTGTGAACATGGTTCGACAACCACTGACCGATCTCGGCGGGTTCATCCGCGAACAGCGGGAACGCAGCGCCATGTCGCTGCGGAAGCTGGCCGAGACGGCGGGGATCTCGAACCCCTACCTCTCACAGATCGAACGAGGGCTCCGTAAGCCCTCGGCAGAGATCCTCATGTCGATCGCCCGGGGGCTCTCGATCCGGGCCGAATCGCTGTATGAGAAGGCCGGCCTCCTCGAGGCAGCCGAGTTGAGCATTGGGGTGGTCGAGGCCATCGAGGGCGACCCCCTCTTGACAAAGACACAAAAGCATGCCCTGGCAGAGGTCTACGAAAGCTTCATCGCCGGGGCGAAGGAGGAACAGAACTGATGTTGACCGAGCAACGCAAAGTCGCCAAGAAGGCGATGTTCGCTCTCGTCGGCGCGCCGGTGGTTGCCGGGCGGTTCATCACCGAGACCAGCACCAAGCTGGCCAAGGAAGCCCGCTCGCAGTACAACGACTTCGCCGCCGAAGGCAAGAAGGTCACGAAGCAGATGCAGGACACCAACGTGATCGAGGAGATCTCCGAGCGTGTCGAAGGCATCTCCGATCGCGTGGATCTCGAGCAGATCCAGGGTCGCGTGGACAAGCTTCGCGATCGGCTCGAGGACGTGTTGACCGAGTGGCGCGAGAGCTTCGCGGCATCCCGACCCGAGACGACGACCGCTCGGGTGAGCACCCCCGCCAAGAAAGCACCGGCCAAGAAGGCCGTCGCCAAGAAGGCACCCGCCAAGAAGGCTCCGGCAAAGAAGGCCGCAGCTCGCAAGCCGGCGGCACGCGCCAGCAAGTAGTACCAGGTCACCTCCGGTGACCCCCTGAACACGAAGGCCCGGGCTATCCCCCGGGCCTTCGTCGCGTCTGGACGCCGATCAGTATTTGACGATGGGCGTGAGCGCCTTGGCGCTGGACACCCACTGCGCAACCATTGCTTCGGTGGGCATGCGGCGAACGAGCCGCTTCTTGTCGTTCATCGCAGCCATCGCAGCGAGGAGGTTCTTCGGGTTGCGGTTGCGGAGCTCTTTCACGGTGTCGACTCCCGTGGCCTCGAGGAGGTCGCTGTACTCGGATCCAACTCCGCGAACCCGCATGAGGTCGGCCCGGTTCACCCACTCGAGAATCATCTTCTCGCGAAGCCCGGTGGCCGTGGCGAGCTCCCTGCGGCCTTTCTTCATCGCACCACGCTTCAGCAACGCTTCGGTGGTTCGCACCCGAGCCTTGCGGAGCTTGGTTGCGTTCTTCGGCCCAATCCCCTCGATGGCGTCGATGGTCGGCATGAACTCCCTCTCTGATCCTTCGTCGGCGACGGCCCGTACCCCGCCGCGGTCGGTGAGGTTACTGGAGGGAGGCTTGCTCTCTCCAGTGGATCACAGGGTGCGGACGTTGCTGGGTGCCGAGGCGACCCACACCTCGCCAACAGCACTCGGATGGGAGTCGATCCAGCTGAAGAGCGGCGTCTCGTCGAGAGCCATGACGGCCTGCCACACCTGCCAACCGAGGTAGGCGGGAAGCGCCCGCGCATATCGGTACTTCGTCGCCACCACCGAGGAGTCGGAGCCCAGATCGATGAGAGCCGCAATGTGGTCCGGCGTGGGCCCGTGAGCGGCATCGATCACCACGACGGAGTCGGCCGATCGTTCCCGGTCGAGAAGGTCGAGCGCTGCCTGCAAGGCCGAGAGAGGGTTGTCCCCATTCGACTCGTCCTCGAGCGTCCACACCGCGTCGCCGGCGTCGGTGGCCGCCCCCACCACGATGATCGGCGACAACCCGGCCACCTCGGCAGCGGCGACGGCGGAGGCGAGCTCGTCCGATGTCGCCTGCAGGCGCTCGAAGTCGATGATCAGAGCAGCGGTCACCGGCGGCACGGTACTGGCCCGCAGGCCTGCCCTCGCCGACTCAGGCGGAGATCAGGCGACGGGTGCCGTTACCGGCGTTGGGATTGGGAAGTGCCTCGCGCCAGATGGCGGCGATCGTCCAGTTGTCGTCGTGGTCGAGCTCGAAGAAGACCCTCCAGGCGTCCTTGCCCGGGATTGTCGGGTCGGCGTAGACCATCGACTGGTAGTTGACCAGTTCGATCGGGATAGGTGCCGAAGCCGCAGGCTCGTTTCTGGCCTCGTAGCGGGCCATGGTCTCGAGGAGCGGCGCCGCAACGATCTCTGCGAACGTTCCGTCCTCGTCCTGGATGGACCCGGTACGACCCCACCACGCCCACACCTTCTCGGAACCAAGAAGGTCAGGCAGGTCTTCTGTCGGGAAGGTCTCGGGTGGGGCGAAGTGCGCCACCGCAAGACCGCGGTCGCCGGCGATCAAGCCGAGGTTGCCCGAGGTCCCCAGCACGGTGTTGAGGACCTTCAACAGCTCCCCTGGCTCATCGGCGCCTCCGAACCGCATGTCGCTGACCTGGCGGGTGAGGAATGACGCAGTCACCCAGCCCCTACCGTCGTCCGTCTCGATCTCGGTCCAGATTTCGCCATCGACCTGGGCGCGCCGACCCGTCGCATGCAGGTTGCGCTCCCCCGGTTCGAGGTAGTGGATGACGTCGTTCTTGTCTCCTGGCTCGTCGCGGACGGGGATGCGCTCCCCGGATGCTGCGACGACCACGGCGACCCGTCCCGGTGCGACTGCGGCGAGGAACACCGGTCCCGAGCCGAGGATGAAGGTTCCGGAGAGCCCGAGGATCAATGAGAGACCGAAGGCCAGGGCGAGGACCAGGAAGGGCAGCCTGAAGGAGTCGAACGTGTCGAAGACCGATCCGACCAGAAGTCGCATTCCCGGCAGACCGAGGTCGGTGGCGGCACCAGTCGACTCCCCTGCTTGCTCGGGCGGGCCGAACTCGACGAGGTTGAGTCCGATGTCCTCGAGAGCAGGCGTCGTGACGGTGATCGTGATCGTCCCGGTCGCCCTGGCCCCAAACGGGTCCGTGACCGAGTAGGTGAACACGTCGGTGCCGTTGAACCCGGCCTCTGGCGTATAGACCCGACCGTTCGCACCCAGACCCAGGACCCCATGCTCGGGTGAGCCGAGGACGAAGTCGAGACTGTCGCCATCCGGGTCGCTGGCCACGCCAAGCGGGTTGATGAGGGCAGGGTCGGACCCCGGCCCCATCGCCAGATTGATGTCGGGGGCGACCGGAGCATCATTCCCTGCGGCGACACGGATGGTGATGGAGGCGGTGGCTGCGCCGCCTCGGTCGTCCTGGATGGTGTAGTTGAGGACCTCGACGCCGTGCCAGTTCGGTTCGGGTGTGTAGACGAATCCGTTGGGCCCCACGGTCACCGTCCCGTTGGCGACTCCCTCGTAGCCCGTGATGGCGATGGGATCGCCGTCGGGGTCGTAGTCGTTGGTGAGGGGCAGCAGGGAGGCGATGGTGTCTTCGTTGATTTCGATTTCGTCGTCGACGGCGACGGGGTTGAGGTTGGGGGCGACGTCGATGGTGACGTCGATGGGTTCTGAGGTGCGGATCCCGTCGAAAGCGGTGTAGGAGAACGTGTCTGGGGTGCCGTGGGGTCCGTCGTGGGTGTAGGTGAACGACCCGTCACTGTTGAGGGTGAGGGTGCCGTAGGTGGGTGGTGAGTTGAGGATGGCGGTGAGTTCGGCGCCGTCGGGGTCGAGGTCGTTACCCAACAC
>JABDIW010000188.1 GCA_013003515.1 Acidimicrobiia bacterium | reverse complement strand
CTTCAGAGGAACCTGAATCCGAGATGAGAATCGGATGAGTCCCTAGTCCGTAGTCCCTAGTCCCTAGCCAGACCCGGGCTTTGCCAGGGACTAGGGACCAGCAGCTAGGGACTATGCGTTTGTGCCGTTTTCGGATGCGCCGTTGCCGAAGCCACCGCCGGGTCCGCCGCGGTGGTGTCCACCGTGATGTCCTCGGCGACCTCTGTCGCCGAAGCCTCGCTCGCCGTTGAGGTGGGCGTCGACGCGCTCCTCGACTTCGGCCTTCAGTTCCTCGGCGCGTTCGGCATCGATGCGGCCCTCGGCCACCTTCTCGTCGATGTGGGCGTTGGCCTCGTCAATGAGGTAGGTCCGGAGCTCGTCGATCTGATCACCGGCGATCTCGGCGAGTGTGGTTCCCTCGCGGAGCTGGGTGGTCAACTCGTCGGTCGTGACACCGATCATGTCGGCAATGCCCTGGAGGCGAGCCTCGTGCTCGGCCCGCTTCTCCTCGTGTCGCAGCTCACGCTGTTCACGGACCTCGGTGCGGTGCTGCTCGAGGGCGCCGGACACGGCGTCACCTTGCTCCTGCGTCAGCGTTCCGTCATCGACGAGGCCCTGGATGACGTCGGCGACGGTCGAGAAGATCGGCTCGGAAACGGCTTCGTCGTTCTCCTGGGCTCCGGCCGACCCGGGGGCGGCGATGGAGGCGGCGACGAACCCGCCGGCCACGAGGATCCCTGCAGCGAGCAGAGACGTCAGCACCTTGCGCATGTCGATTCCTTTCCTGGTGGCCCTGATTGGCCGCATTCTCATGCGGAAAGTGTGTCTCCGACCGGTAAGACGTTTTTGAAGCGAACCTAAGAATCAGATGAGAACCGCGGGATCTCGAACCCGACCTCTGCTCCGCCGCCCTCGGCATTGCGGGCGAACACCTCGCCATCGAGTGAGTCGACGACGTACTTCACGATGGCGAGCCCGAGCCCCGAGCCGGGTCGTGACCGAGCTGCAGAGGCTCGATAGAACCGGTCGAAGACATGGGGGATGTCCTCCTCATCGAACCCGGGCCCGTGGTCCCTTACGGTGAAGCGGCCCCCGGTCACCGTGACCTCGATGGGCGCACCGTTCGATGTCCACTTCGCCGCGTTGTCGACGAGATTCCAGGCGGCCCGCTCCAACAGCATCGGTGGCGCCATCACAGGAGATCCCTCGGCATCGACCATCACCTCGACACCGTGGCGGCGGATGGCCCTCTCGGCAACCCGTCGGGCGATGTCGTCAAGCTGAACCTCCATCGCCGGTTCCGCAGAGCGTGCAGCTGTGGCGGTGTCGACCAACTCCTCGACGAGCGCCGTCAGCTCGCCGAGCTCGAGGCCCACGTCTTCGAGGAGACGTTCACGGTCCTCTTCACCCATGTCGGGCACACGGTCGAGCAGCTCGATGTTGGTCCGGAGGCTGGTGAGGGGTGTGCGCAGCTCGTGCGACGCGTCCATCACGAGCCGATGTTGCTGTGCACGAGACTCGCCGAGTGCATCGAGCATCTCGTTGAAGCTTGCGGCGAGGCTCCCGATCTCGTCGGTGCGGTCGACGTCGATCTTGGCCTCGAGGTCCTGGGTCTCGGCGACGCGGCGGGCGGTTGCCGTCAACTTGGTCACGGGCTCGACCGCGCTGCGGGCGATCAGCCACCCGACACCGGCGGCTGCGGCGACTCCGATCGCGCCGATGAGGATGAGGCGGCGCCGGAGGTCGCCGAGTACGGCCTCGGTCTCTGTCAGGTCTCTGGCGACCTGGACGGCGAGGCCGCGATTGGCCGGCTCGGTGATCATGCGATAGGGCGTGCCCTCCACGTCCACGGTGCGAAGCACTCGGCGCCCCCCGGCAGCCACGGCGTAATCGGCGTCGGTCACCTCGAGTACGACCTCCGCATCCACGAGGCCGATCACCCGTCCGTCCTCATTGACCACCTGGACGATGGTGTCGGCGGCGAAGAGGATCCCGTTCACCGGGTCGAGGCCGAAGCCTCGGCGATTTTGAACTGACCGGTCGACGAGCTCGGCCGCCGGGGCGATCAGCTCGGCGCGGACTTCCAGGAACTCGTCGACCTGGCCGCGAAGCTCACGCCCACTGAGCACCGAGACCGCGCCGGCGGTGACCAGGGTGACGATGGCGACCGCTGCCGCCACCAGGACGGCGATGCGGCTCCGGAGGCTCATGACTCCCGGGCGACGTACCCGACGCCACGGACGGTGTGGATGATCCGCGACTCTCCTTCGCCCTCGGTCTTGCGGCGCAGATAGCCGATGTACACGTCGAGCGAGTTGGAGCTGGTCTCCCAGTCGTAGCCCCACACCCGGTCGTAGATGACGTCGCGGGTCATCACCTGCCCTGGGTTGCGCATCAGCAGCTCGAGCAGTTCGAACTCGGTGCGGGTCAGCTCGATGACCCTCTCGCCGCGGTTCACGATCCGGCTGCCGGTGTCGAGGGTGAGGTCGCCCACCGTGTACTTCTTGGCCTCATCCACGGGGATCGTTCGTCGCAGCAGAGCCCGAAGCCGGGCGAGCAGCTCTTCGAGGGCGAACGGCTTGACCACGTAATCGTCTGCGCCGGCGTCCAGTCCCTCGACGCGGTCGGTGACTCCGTGGCGAGCGGTCAACACCAGGATCGGGATGTCGTTGCCCATGGCGCGGAGCCGACGGCACACCTCGAGGCCATCGACCTTGGGCATCATCACGTCGAGGACGAGCGCATCCGGCTCGTCGAGGACCTTGTCCAGCGCATCGGCGCCGTTCTCGGCCGTCTCCACGTCATAACCCTCGAACACGAGAGCTCGTTCCAGCGACCTGCGCACACCGGGATCGTCATCGACGACAAGGATCTTCATGGCGCCCATTATTGGCCCGTTCCCCGCGCCCATGGGCCGTTTCGCCCCCTTTCTCACCGACTTCTCACAGAGAAGTCGAGAGTCCCTAGTCCCTAGTCCCTAGCTCGGAAAGGGATTGACCAGGCAATAGGGACTTCCCCAAGATCGACTATCGACTATCGACTATCGACTATCGACTGGTAGCTGGTAGCTGGTAGCTGGTGGCTGACGACTGACATCTGGCCAGCGACTAGGGACTAGGGACTAGGGACTTCTCATTTGGTACGCTCGGATTGCGTCATCGAGCCTTTCGGGAGAGAGCCGACCGTGGACTCACGGTCGGTCGCCGAAGGAGCAACCGCCCCGGGAATCTCTCAGGCACCAGGGACCGGAAGGCAGGGGCGCCTCTGGAGAGCAGGTCGCGAGACCTCACCGAAGGGGAAAGCCCGCAGGCGGGCGAATCTCTCAGGTCACGTGACAGAGCGGGGCGGGATGACAACCTGCCACGAGGAGATCTGTGACATGGCCGACGCCTTCGCTCCCCGCCACATCGGTCCCGGACCCGCTGACATCGATGAGATGCTCGGTGTCGTCGGTGCCGGCTCGCTCGAAGAGCTGATCGACAAGGCCGTTCCGTCCATCATCCGCAGCGAAGGCTCGCTCGACCTTCCTGACGCCCTCTCGGAGTCCCGGGCGCTCGCCCGCCTGCGTCAGATCGCCGACCGCAACGAGGTGTTCACCTCGATGATCGGCCTCGGGTACACCAACACCATCACGCCGGCCGTCATCCGCCGCAACGTGTTGCAGGACCCTTCCTGGTACACCGCATACACGCCGTATCAGCCTGAGATCTCCCAGGGCCGCCTCGAGGCTCTTCTCAATTTCCAGACCATGGTCATGGATCTCACCGGCATGGCCATCGCCAACGCCTCGATGCTCGACGAGGGCACCGCCGCCGCCGAGGCGATGACGATGCTGCGCAGGGTCTCCAAGGCGGACGGCTCCGCGTTCTTCGTGGCCGATGACATCCACCCGCAGACCCTGGCCGTGATCCAGACCCGTGCCGAGCCACTAGGCATCGACGTCGTGGTGGGCTCGGCCACCGACGACCTGCCAGACGGCACGTTCGGAGCCGTCATCCAGTACCCCGGCACGTCCGGTGAGATCCCCGATCTCGGCGGCTTCATCGACCGGGTCCACGACGCCGGCGGCCTCGTCTGTGTCGCAGCCGATCCTCTGGCCCTCGTCCTGTTGCCGTCACCCGGCTCACTCGGCGCCGATGTCGTCGTTGGATCGACGCAGCGGTTCGGTGTGCCGATGGGGTTTGGCGGTCCCCACGCCGCCTACTTCGCCACGCGAGAGGAGTACAAGCGGACGATCCCGGGCCGCCTGGTTGGGGTGACCCGTGACGCGCATGGTCGACAGGCGTTGCGGCTGGCTCTGCAGACCCGCGAACAGCACATTCGTCGCGACAAGGCGACGTCCAACATCTGCACCGCTCAAGTGCTGCTTGCCGTGATCGCCGGCATGTACGGGGTGTATCACGGGCCCGACGGGCTCAGGACCATCGCCCGGAGGGTGGCCACCACCACGGCGGCGATGGCGCATGCCCTGCGCAAAGGCGGTCTGGACGTATTGAACGAGTCGGCGTTCGACACGTTGACGGTGCGGGTCGGTGACGCCCACGACGTGATCCAGGAGGCGGTGGTGCGGCGCATCAACCTTCGTCTCGTCGACGACCAGACCGTGTCGTTCACCGTTGACGAGACCACCACCGACGAGATCGCCCGCAATGTCCTGGTGGCGTTCGGGATCATCGACCCGCCCGAGAGTGACGCCGCTTCCCTGGTGCCGACCGAACGCGACGACGAGATCCTGACTCATCCGGTGTTCCACCGGTACCGCTCGGAGACCGAGATGCTGCGGTACCTGCGCCGCCTGTCAGACAAGGACATCGCCCTCGACAGAGCGATGATCCCGCTGGGCTCATGCACCATGAAGCTCAACGCTGCCACAGAGATGGAGCCGATCACCTGGCCCAAGTTCGCCGACATCCATCCGTTCGCTCCATGGCGACAGGTCGCCGGGTACATGGAGCTGTTCGACGATCTGGAGACCTGGCTGTGTGAGATCACCGGGTACGACGCGGTCTCGTTGCAGCCGAACGCGGGCTCCCAGGGGGAGTACGCCGGGTTGCTGGCGATCCGGGGGTATCACGCTTCCCGGGGCGAGGGCCATCGCGACGTATGTCTGATCCCGGCTTCCGCCCACGGCACCAACCCTGCTTCCGCTGTGATGGCAGGGATGCAGGTCGTCGTCGTCGCCTGTGACGAGCAGGGCAACGTCGATGTCGCCGACCTGCAGGAGAAGGCATCGGAGCACTCCGACAACCTGGCAGCGATCATGGTCACCTACCCCTCCACCCACGGGGTGTTCGAGGAGGCGATTCGCGAGGTCTGCGACATCGTTCATGCCCACGGCGGGCAGGTGTACCTCGACGGAGCCAACCTGAATGCGATGCTGGGTGTCGCCAAGCCAGGCGAGTTCGGTGCCGACGTCTCGCATCTGAACCTGCACAAGACCTTCTCGATCCCTCATGGCGGCGGTGGCCCCGGTGTGGGACCGATCGGCGTGGGCGCTCATCTGGCGCCGTTCCTACCCGGCCACCCGCTGGAGCCCGAGGCCGGCCCCGGGCCGGCCGTGTCGGCAGCACCGTGGGGCTCTGCCGGCGTCCTGCCCATCTCGTGGGCGTTCATCGCGATGATGGGCGCCGATGGCCTGAGGCGATCGACGGATGTGGCGATCCTCTCCGCCAACTACATCGCCACGAGGCTCGAGCCGCACTTCCCGGTGCTGTACCGAGGCCCGGCCGGGTACGTCGCCCACGAGTGCATCATCGACATCCGGCCCCTCCACAGGGATGCCGAGATCACCGTCGATGACGTCGCCAAGCGGCTCATCGACTACGGGTTCCATGCACCGACCATGTCGTTCCCGGTTGCAGGGACGCTGATGATCGAGCCCACCGAGTCAGAGTCCAAGGAGGAGCTGGACCGGTTCTGCGACGCGATGATCGCCATCCGCGAGGAGATCGGCCGGGTGGAATCGGGAGAGTGGGCGTTGGAGGACTCCCCGGTGCGCAACGCCCCCCACACCGCCGAGGACTTGATCTCAG
>JABDIW010000174.1 GCA_013003515.1 Acidimicrobiia bacterium | reverse complement strand
CCCAGGAGCTCATCATCAACGATGAGGATCCGTTCGAGCGTTCCGGCCCGGTCGGTGGCATCTGGATCGAAGACGTCATGCCCGACACGCCGAACAAGCGCACCCACCTGGAGACCAAGCTCTTCGGCCGTGTGCTGGCCGACGATGTCGAACTCTCCGATGGCTCGGTCATCGAGAAGGGCGTGATGGTCGGCGACGACGAGCTCGAGACGCTGCGCGACGACGAGAAGGTCACCCGTGTGCGGGTGCTCTCGCCGCTGACCGACGATTCGGCGTTCGGCATCTCGGCCAAGAGCTACGGCATGTCGCTGGCGACCGGTGGTCGGATCGAACTCGGTGAGGCCGTCGGCGTCATCGCCGCCCAGTCGATCGGTGAGCCGGGTACCCAGCTCACCATGCGGACCTTCCACACCGGTGGTGTGGCGGGTGCGCAGGACATCGCCGGTGGTCTGCCCCGCGTCGTCGAACTCTTCGAGGCCCGTACCCCGAAGGGCAAGGCCACGCTGGCCCGCACCTCCGGTGTGATCCGGGTCGGCGAAGACGACGGTCGTGGCCGCGAGGTCCTGATCGTCGGCGACGACGGCGATGAAGACGCCTACACGATCCCGTCGGGCGCTCGTCTCGAGGTCACCGACGGCCAGGAGGTCAAGGCCGGCGATGCGATCGTCGAAGGTGCTCGCGATCCGAAGGAGCTCCTGGAGATCAAGGGTGTCCGCGAGACCCAGAAGTACCTCGTAGACGAGGTGCAGAAGGTCTACCGGGATCAGGGCGTGTCGATCCACGACAAGCACATCGAGCTGATCGTTCGTCAGATGACCAAGCGGATTCTGATCAACGAGCCGGGCGACACCGACTTCCTGCCGGGCTACCAGATCGACAAGAAGACGTTCGCCGACACGAACCGTCGGGTGGTCGAGGAGGGTGGCAAGCCCGCCGAAGGTCGTCCTCAGCTGATGGGTATCACCAAGGCGTCGCTGGCGACCGAGTCGTGGCTGTCCGCAGCCTCGTTCCAGGAGACCACGCGTGTGCTCACTGAAGCCGCCATCGAGTCCAAGAGCGACTCGCTGCACGGCCTCAAGGAGAACATCATCATCGGCAAGCTCATCCCGGCCGGCACCGGAATGACCGAGTACCGCAACATCAAGACCAACGCGCCCGACT
>JABDIW010000077.1 GCA_013003515.1 Acidimicrobiia bacterium | reverse complement strand
CCAGAACTCGGCCGTGGTGTCGAGGTCCACCGTGTCGAGCATGACGCCCCTGATCTGTCCGTGGTCGGTCATGGCCGGGATGCTATCGAGATCGGATTCCGAATCGCGGGCTGGGTATTGCGCTGCCTACTCGTCGCCGCCGCTCGGCTCCAGGACGACGACGGCCGTTTCGCCAGGGCGCCTTGCTGCGAACTGGTCGAGGTTCTTGTCGTAGTGACCCCACCGCTCCCAGAGCCTCGACCGTTCGTCACCCTCGGCAGCGCGGCCAGTGACCTGGCGCCACGTGTTTCCGGGGAGGTGGACCTTGACGTCGGGGTGTGCCTGGAGGTTGAGCCACCAGGCCGGCTCGGCTTCCCCCCAGCCGTTCATTGCCATCGTCACCAGGTTCGGTCCGTCATCGAAGTACCCGAGGATCACGCCGCGTTCCTGTCCGCTGCGACGACCGATGGTGATCAGTCGCATCATGCCCCAGCGGTCGTCCGTGGCTCGCCGTAGGCCGAACCGGCCACCCGTCAGGCGATACAGGTTGCGGTGGACCGCCCAGGCGGTCCGGACGATCCATCGTGGTGGCATGCGGGCAGGCTTGGTGGCTTCAGTCGTCATCGAGTTTCCCTCCTCGTGGAGACTCCACCGTACGGCCCGCGGAAGCCTGTCGGCTAGGGAAGAAGTGCCCGACAACCCGTGGCTCAGGCGCTCGCCTGTTCCACGTGGCGTTTCAGGCCCTTCAACAGGCCACCAAGGCCCTTGATCAGCTGCTTGCGAACGGCGAAGCGATCGAGCAGGGGACCGATCGGCCCGTACTTCATGTGATAGCTGTAGTGCAGGTCGACTCTGGTGCCGCCTCCTTCATCGGAGAGGACGAAGTCGGCCTCGGCCCGATCGAACGGCATCTTGGTGTGCTCGTGGATGTCGATCGTCAATCGCTCGCCGTGATCCCAGGCCGTGGCGCGTTCCTCGAGTGTCCCGAAGGGTTTGAGGTCGCAATGCCGGGCCGCTCCCAGCCCCTCCCGATGATCCGACGTCCAGTGGGACTTGACGACGCCGGGGTTCCACACCTCGATCGAGCCGAGATCGGCAAGTGTTTGCCACACCTCGTGGCGTGGCCGATCGATCGTCGTAGAGATCGAGAACTTCCCCATGTGCTCCTCCTGGTGTGACGGCTGAGACAACCGGCCGCGGCAGAGCACCATTCCCACTAGAACAGAGCGCATGAAGTACGCAGTTGA
>JABDIW010000142.1 GCA_013003515.1 Acidimicrobiia bacterium | reverse complement strand
GGGTAGGGGGTACCTCTAGACTCGCCGCCGCACCGGTACCCACCGGAGGACTGGAGGCCGATCTCATGCGAATCGTGGTGGCTGGGCCGGGCCGCGCCGGCGGCTCCCTTGCGCTGGCGGCAGACGCCGCGTCCCACGATGTCGTGGCCGTCGTCGGCCGCACGGTGGAGGCAGCTGCCGGTCTCGCCGAACGTGTCGGTGCCGAACCGCGGGCGGTGGGCGATCCGCTGCCCCCGGCCGACCTGCTCATCCTTGCTGTTCGTGACGACGAGCTCGCCGAGGTGGCCGGGCTTCTGGTGCCCGGATCCGACAACATCGACAACGCGGTCCACGTCTCCGGGATGCGCCCGTTGTCGGCCCTGATGCCACTGGATCACGCCGGGATCAGGATCGGGGCGTTTCACCCATTGCAGACCCTGCCCGATGCCGACATCGGCGCCCGGCGTCTGCCCGGAGCATGGGTCGCCCTCACGACGAGCGACATCGAGCTTCATGCGCTGCTCGTATTGCTCGCAGGTTCTCTCGGCATGCACGCCTTCGACCTGGCCGATGAGCACAGAGCGGTGTATCACGCCGCGGCGGCGGCTGCCGCCAACTTCCCTGTCGCCGCTCTGGCGATGGCGGAGGACTTGTTTGCGGCTGCCGGCGTGCCCTTCGGAGCTGCCCGGCCCTTGAGCGAGGCTGTCATCGCCAACGTGTTTGACCTCGGGCCGCGAGTCGCCCTCACCGGTCCGGTGGTGCGAGGAGACGCCGACACGGTGCACCGACAGATCGAAGCGGTGTCCGAGGCGGCGCCCGAGTGGCGTGGAGCGTTCCTCGCCTTCGTCCGTTCGCTCGCCCGCATCTCGGGTCGCCTCCACGAGTACGAGGAGATGTTGTGAAGATCATCGGGACCTTCGCCGAGACCAGGGCCCTGGCAACCGGTGCGGTGGGCCTCGTGCCCACCATGGGCTTCCTCCACGAAGGTCACGTCAGCCTCATGGAACGGGCCCGACGTGTCTGTGACACGTTGGTTGCCTCTCTGTACGTGAACCCGACGCAGTTCGACGAGCGCGGTGATTTCGACCGGTATCCGCGCGATCTGGATCGGGACGCTGCGATCGCGGCTGCAGCGGGCGTCGACATCCTGTTCGCCCCCGACGACGACGAGATGTACCCGAATCACCCCGTGACCGCGGTGTCACTGCCGGCATTGACCGACCGGATGGAGGGCGCCCACCGTCCCGGGCACTTCGAAGGTGTCGCCACCGTCGTGGCCAAGCTGCTGGCTGGAATCCAACCGCAGACGGCGTTCTTCGGCCGCAAGGACGCTCAGCAGCTCGCTGTGATCTCATCCATGGCGGCCGATCTCTCGTTCCCCGTCGACATCGTCGGTGGCTCGATCGTGAGAGAGCACGACGGGCTGGCATTGTCGAGCCGCAACATCTTCATCGAGAACCGCGATGCAGCCTGCACCTTGAGTTCTGCGCTGATGACTGCCGCCGACGCGTACGAACGGGGCGTCGTGGACGGTGCCGAGCTCGAGTCCCTCGTCGTCGAGACGGTGAAGGGCGCCGACGTCGAGTATGTCGAGCTGGCCGATGCCCGGACCACGGAGCGCCTGGTCTCCCTCGATCGGCCGGCGTTTCTGGCGATCGCCGCCCGCGTCGGATCGGTGCGCCTCATCGACAACGTCTTCTTCTCGGGGTCGCCATTGGCAGCCGACCGCGGGACGAACCTCGATGCCCCGTCGCTGCTCTACGGACAAGGAGACGCCTGATGCTGTTGACCATCGACGTTGGCAACACCAACACCGTGCTCGGCCTCTATGACGGGCACGACCTGAAGAAGCACTGGAGGGTGTCCACGGATCCCCACAGAACGGTTGATGAGCACCTGCTGTGGTTGCGAGCCATCCTCCAGCTCGACGGGTACGACTTGACGTCGATCTCGGGATGGTCCGTTTCCAGCGTCGTTCCTGCCGTCACCGGTCCTCTGCGCGACATCGGCCATGAGGTCGCCGGTGACGCCGTCGTCGTCGTCGGGCCCGGCACCAGGACCGGGATGTCGATCCTGATCGACAACCCTCACGAGGTTGGCGCCGACCGCGTGGTCAACTCGGTCGCCGGACGTGAGCGGTACGGGGCTCCCCTCGTCGTCGTCGACTTCGGTACCAGTACCAACTTCGACGTCGTTGGCCCCGACGGCTCCTATCTCGGTGGGGTCATCGCACCCGGGCTCGAGTTGAGTACCGATGCCCTCGTTGGCGGCACAGCCGCGTTGCGCCGGGTCGAGTACGTGCCTCCCCGGTCCGCGATCGGCAAGGGGACGGTCGAGGCGATCCAGTCGGGCGCCCTCTATGGCCACGCCGGTCTGGTGGACGGCATCATGGACCGACTCGCCGACGCCCTCGGTGCCGAGCCGGTGACGGTGGCGACGGGTGGCCTGGCATCTACGATCGTCCCGCACTGCTCGAGCGTCGAGACGATCGACGAGTTCCTCACGCTCGACGGGCTCCGAATGATCTTCGACATGAACCGGGAGGACGCGTGAGCGACGACGGCCAGGTGCCTGAAGGCGCCGACGACACCGGAGGTGATCGTCTTCGCCAGGTTCGGCTCGACAAGGCGCAGCGGCTGCGTGCATCCGGAGTCGAGCCGTACCCCTATTCGTTCGATCCGAATGACACCACGGATGCGATCCGCGCTCGCCACATCGGGCTCGACCCCGAAACCGACACCGGTGAGGTGGTCACGGTCGCCGGCCGCATCGTCGGCTGGCGTGACATCGGGAAGCTCGTCTTTGGGGTCCTCCAGGACCACACCGGCCGGATCCAGCTCTTCTGCGATCAGGGCGTGCTGGGAGAGGACTGGGCGCTGCTCGCCGATCTGGACATCGGCGATTGGGTCGGTGCCACAGGTGAGGTGATCACCACCCGACGCGGCGAGCTGTCGATCCGACCGACTTCGATCACGTTGCTTGCCAAGTCGCTGCGGCCATTGCCCGAGAAGTGGCACGGCCTGAAAGACATCGAGACCCGGTATCGACAGCGCTACGTCGATCTCATCGTCAACGACGAGGCACGCGAGGCGCTCGTGATCAGGGCCAGGCTCGTCGATTCGCTGCGGAGGTCATTCATCGAGCGCGGGTTCATGGAGGTCGAGACCCCGATGCTGCAGGTGAGCCCCGGTGGGGCGCTGGCCAGACCGTTCGTCACCCATCACAACGCCCTGGACATCGACATGTATCTGCGGATCGCCCCGGAGCTGTATCTGAAGAGGCTCATCGTCGGAGGGTTCAGCCGGGTCTTCGAGCTGAGCCGGGTGTTTCGCAACGAGGGCCTCGAACCCACGCGCAACCCCGAGTTCACGATGCTGGAGTCGTACATGGCCTACGCCGACTACCACGAGGTGATGACGCTCGTCGAGGACGTGATCGCAGAGGCCGCCGAAGCCGTGCTGGGGTCCACCTCGTTCACCTACGGCGGGCGCACCATCGACCTGGCGGGCCCATGGCCACGACTCAAGGTGGTCGACTCGGTCGTCGAGGCAACGGGAGTCGAGTTCGACATGGCGATGGGCAAGTCCGACGCGATCGCCCGGGCGGAAGGTCTCGACATCGAGGTCGACGCGGCCTGGGGTGTGGGGAAGATCATCACGGAGGTCTTCGAGGAGACGGTCGAGAAGGACCTGTGGGATCCGACCTTCGTCATCGACTACCCCCAGGAGGTCTCCCCGCTCGCCAAGGACCACCGCGACGGTGGTGGCGTCACCGAGCGCTTCGAGTTCTTCATCGGCGGCAGGGAGCTGGGCAACGCCTACAGCGAGTTGAACGACCCCGTGGAGCAGCGCAAGCGGTTCGAGCAGCAGGCCGCAGCCCGCGCCGAGGGCGATGACGAGGCCCATCCGATCGACGAGGACTACATCCGGGCTCTGGAGTTCGGAATGCCTCCCACCGGGGGACTGGGGATCGGAGTCGACCGTCTGGCGATGCTGTTTGCCGACGTGACGTCCATCCGTGACGTCATCCTGTTCCCCCACATGCGCCCCGAATAGCTCAGGCCTCGAGCCCGCCTTCGTCCGGCCCGACCGTGCTCCAGGTGCCGTCGAGGATGCTGCCGCGGTACCCAAGCCGCGAGCCGGAGCCATCGAGGATCGAGGCGTAGCAATCCAACTGCCCGCCCTGCTCGAACTCGTACGCGGAGAACGGGATCGTGAAGACGAACACGCGGGCGTCGGGAACGTCCCTGGCGATGATGGTGTCATTGGCGAAGCTGCGGCAGGCTTCGTTGCTGGCCTCCACAGCCTCGGAGTAGGGCGGATAGGCGTCGAGCGGGAAGTCGACGGAACCGAGGTAGTCGGTGTCATGAATCGCCGTACACGCCGCCTCAGAGCCTCCCGAGTAGCAGTCCCCGACGTTGGGGACGATGGAGAACTCGGCTCCGGCCCCGGCATATGGGCGATCGACCACCGCCGGATCGCCCCCGGCATCCTGGGTGAACACGATGCATGCCAGGTAGCGGTCTCCTTCCAGCCATTCGGCCTCGTTGGGGAGGTAGCTGATCTGGCCGAGGTCGCTGCGGCGTGATGATCCGCCGATGTACTCGTCGAATGCGCGATCGCAGAAGGCGCGGGACTTCCCTCCCATCTCGTCGCCAGGGAAGGCGGCCTCGGGACCGTCTCCGAGGATCGCGGCTCCGGACACCTCGACCGTGTGGGGCTGGCCGCAGTCGACGATGTTGTCGGTTCCGAACGGGGCGTTGGGCATCGCTGCGAGTTGGGGAGGGTCGAACAGCAGGCAGTCGCCGGCTGCCCAGATCGGGTCGTCGTGGCCGGCGACGATGGCGCCGAGGGCCACTTCAGCAACGTTCTCGTCCCCGACGACGGCAAACAGGCGGGAGTTGCTGGCCCAGTAGTACCACCACCGTTCGTTGCTGAATGCCCGGGTCACGGTCACGCCGCCAACGGCAATGGTCTCCGTCGCCTCCGAATGGAGCTGGCCGGCGATTTCGCCTGGAAGCCCCGGGACACCGATCAGGTAGGGCACGGGCGCGGCGACGAGGATGATGGCGTCCCCGTCGTCGACGGTCGCCGTCTGGATGACGAAGTCCCGGAGCAAGCCGGTGATGGACTCGAGCCGATTGGTGACGAGGGCCTGTTGGCTCACTGACGCCGGGCCGGTGTCGATTCCCGTGTCGACCGCCAGAGCGTCGGCCAGTCCGAACCGATCGGGTGGTTCTTGGGGTGCCGTCGTCGAGGTTTGCGGGAGCGTGGTTGTCGGTGGCGTCGTCGGGGGTGCAGTCACCACCGGGGAGGTGGCCTCTGGCGAGGAGATCGTGAGGATGTCCTCATCGGCCGTGCCCGAGCAGGCACCACCGAGGAGGGCGACCGCCACCAGCATCACGGCGGCCCGAGTGATCATCGTTCGCGGGCGGCCTCGACCCGGGTGAGCAAGTACTGGTCGAACCGAGTGAGGAGGTCGCGGACCTCGGTCGATGCCAGACGTTGGGAGGCCTTCTCGGCTCGGCGCAGGCGTTCCGTCGCCTCGTCGAGGACCCGGTCGACGTGTCCGCCATCGATCACACGGTCGACCACCCAGCGTCGATCGTCATCGGAGTACGGGTGCCCGGTTGCCAGCACGCTCTTCATCTCTTCGTCGCCGACCAGCGCATAGAGGACGGGAAGGGTGTAGACGCCTTCGTCGATGTCCGATCCCGCGGGCTTCCCGAGGTACTCCTCGCTGGCGACCAGGTCGAGCACGTCATCGGTCATCTGGAACACGATTCCGGTCTCGAACGCCCATTCCGAAATGGCCTCCACGGCGTCGGCGTCGGCCCCGGCCGTCAGAGCACCGAGGCGGGCGGATGTTCGGATCAGACTGGCCGTTTTGCCCGAGATCACCCGGAGGTAGTCGTCGGGGCCGTGGTCGATGTCGTCGGCCAGCTGCAGCTCGAGCGCCTGTCCCTCGCACAGGGTCGCGTAGGTCCTGGCGATCAGGGCGACGGCCTCCTCGCCGAGCGGAGCGGCCACTTCGGATGCCCGTGCCAGGAGGAAGTCTCCGGCGAGGATGGCGATGGTGTTCGACCAGTTCACGTTGGCAGACGCCACGCCATGACGGGTCTCGGCCTCGTCGATGACGTCGTCGTGATAGAGCGACCCGGCGTGGACCAGCTCCACGGCAACCCCGACCTCGACGGGGCCGTGGTCGCGGTCGGTGCCGAGCAGGGCCCCGATCTGTGCCAGGAGTGGCCGCAGCCGCTTGCCGCCCGCCGCCAGCAGGTGTTGGGCGATCTCGGTGAGGAAGGGGTTCTCGGCGGCAGTGCTTGCTTCGAAGAGACGCGTTTCGACGCGTTCCATGCGCGACCACACTTCGGGCAGGTCGACGAGGTCGCGAATCGGGGGAACTTCCATGGTGCGGCGAGGTTAGTGACGGCGCCGTCGATACCATTCGGTGCGGCCGATACCTCAAGGAATGAAGCCGATCCGCCGACGGTTGATGGTGGCCAACGTCCGGGAGTAGGTATCACCCGGGGCTATAGTCTGAGAGGCGCAGGGATATCCCCGGCGCCATTCGTTTAGGGGTGCAGAGACGTGTTTGAGAGATTCACCGACAGAGCCAGGCGGGTCGTGGTTCTCGCCCAGGAGGAGGCCCGACTCCTCAACCACAGCTATATCGGCACCGAGCACATCCTCCTCGGGTTGATCCACGAGGGCGAGGGTGTGGCAGCCCGGAGCCTCGAGTCGATGGGCATCAGCCTCGAGTCCGTTCGCTCTCAGGTCGTCGAGATCATCGGTCAGGGGTCCCAGGCCCCTTCCGGCCACATTCCGTTCACACCGCGCGCCAAGAAGGTCCTCGAGCTGTCACTTCGGGAAGCCCTTCAGCTCGGCCACAACTACATCGGAACCGAGCACATCCTCCTCGGTCTGATCCGCGAGGGGGAGGGTGTCGCCGCCCAGGTGCTCCAGAAGCTGGGCGCCGAACTCCACAAGGTCCGTCAGACGGTCATCCAGCTGCTGTCGGGTGTCCAGGGCGAGGAAGGCGAGCGCGGTCAAGCTGCGGCTGCAGGTGCCGGCGCCGGTCGAGGTGAAGGTGCTCCCGGTGGCTCGACCGTTCTCGATCAATTCGGCCGCAACCTCACTCAGCTGGCTCGCGAGCGCAAGCTCGACCCCGTCATCGGGCGCCACAACGAGATCGAGCGTGTGATGCAGGTGCTGTCACGTCGCACCAAGAACAACCCGGTCCTCATCGGAGAGCCCGGAGTGGGCAAGACGGCCATCGTCGAGGGTCTGGCGCAGGCCATCGTCGCCGGCGAGGTCCCCGAGACCCTCGAGAACAAGTACCTGTACACCCTGGACCTGGGAGCACTCGTCGCCGGGTCGCGCTACCGCGGGGACTTCGAGGAGCGTCTCAAGAAGGTGCTCAAGGAGATCAAGACCCGGGGTGACATCATCATGTTCATCGACGAGATCCACACTCTCGTTGGTGCCGGAGCCGCCGAAGGTGCCATCGATGCAGCCAGCATCCTCAAGCCGATGCTGGCTCGTGGCGAGCTACAGACCATCGGGGCCACGACGCTCGAGGAGTATCGCAAGTACCTCGAGAAGGACTCCGCCCTCGAGCGTCGGTTCCAACCGATCCAGGTCGAGGAGCCGACCGTGGCCGACACGATCAAGATCCTCGACGGGCTCAAGGATCGGTATGAGGAGCACCACAGGGTTGCGTTCACCGAACAGGCTCTGGTGAATGCCGCCAACCTCGCCGATCGGTATATCGCCGATCGCTTTCTGCCCGACAAGGCCATCGACCTCATCGACGAGGCAGGCAGTCGCATGCGGCTTCGCCGCAAAGAGCTTTCGCCGGAGTTGCGCGAGATCGAGGACAAGCTGGTCCAGGTTCGCAGCGACAAGCGGGATGCGGTCCAAGCCCAGCAGTTCGAACGCGCCGTGCAGCTTCGCGATCAGGAGCGAACGCTCATCTCGGAGCGCACCGAGAAGGAGAGCGAGGCCAGCCTCACGGCTGAAGACGTCGCCCGCGTCATCGACGAGGAAGAGATCGCCGAAGTCCTCGCCCAGTGGACCGGTATCCCGGTTCAGTCGCTCACCGAAGAGGAGACCTCGAAGCTGCTGAGGATGGAAGAGGAGCTCCACAAGCGCATCATCGGCCAGGAGGACGCCATCGGCGCCGTGTCCCGGTCGATTCGGCGCACTCGTGCGGGTCTCAGCGACCCGAAGCGTCCGTCGGGCTCGTTCATCTTCCTCGGGCCTTCTGGCGTGGGCAAGACCGAGACCGCCAAGGCGCTGGCCGAGTTTCTGTTCGGTGACGAGAACGCCCTCATCCAGATCGACATGTCCGAGTACATGGAGAAGCATGCCGTGTCTCGCCTCGTCGGCTCGCCCCCTGGATACGTCGGCTACGACGAGGGCGGTCAGCTCACGGAGGCCGTGCGGCGCAAGCCTTTCTCGGTGGTGCTCTTCGACGAGATCGAGAAGGGCCACCCCGACGTCTTCAACATCCTGCTGCAGATCCTCGAGGACGGCCGATTGACCGACTCGCAGGGCCGAACCGTCGACTTCAAGAACACCGTGATCATCATGACCTCGAACCTCGGCACCAAGGAGCTGCGCAAGAAGGCGATCGGTTTCGCCGCCGACGAAGAGGCGGTGAACTACGAGAAGATGAAGGAGAAGGTCTTCGAGGCGCTCAAGCAGGCCTTCCGGCCCGAGTTCCTCAACCGCGTCGACGAGAACATCGTCTTCCACGAGCTGACACTCGACGAGGTCAAGTCCATCGTCGATCTCATGCTGGCCAGGGTGCGTGAACAGCTCGATTCGCAGGCGCTCGATCTGGCTCTCTCCGAGCCGGCCAAGGAGTTGCTGGCGACGAAGGGGTACGACCCGCAACTCGGCGCCCGGCCATTGCGTCGTGCGATCCAACGGATGCTGGAAGATCCCTTGTCCGAGAAGGTGCTCTATGGCGAGTTCCCGGCCGGGGTGACCATCCTCGTCGACATCGATGCGGAGGACCCGGAGTCGTTGTCCTTCTCCGCGGTCGAGACTCCCGAGTCACCACATGTGGAGATGGCCGACCAGGGCTGATCGTCGGTCACATGGGGGCCGTCCGCGCCCGACTCGACATCCTGTGCGGTGGCTAGAGTTCCGCACGGTCCAATTGACCAACGAGTAGGTACGAGAAGGGAACCCCATGTCGACTTTCAAGAGGCGCTTCGGCGTGCTCGGCCTGTTGCTGGCGTTGTCCCTGGTAGCGGCGGCGTGTGCCGACGACGAGCCAGCGGACACCACAACGACCACCCAGGCAACCACCACCACGGCTGCAACCACCACGACGGCGGCAACGACGACGACGACGTTGCCCCCGGCCCCGGTCGGCCGCGAGATCAAGGCTTGCCAGGTGTCCGACACCGGCGGCATCGACGACAAGAGCTTCAACGAGACGGCCTGGGTCGGTGCCCAGCGCGCCGAAGCCGAGCTCGAAGGTGTGACCGAGGCGAAGTTCCTCGAGTCGCAGCAGACGGCAGACTTCCGGCCGAACATCGATTCGTTCATCGCCGAGGGCTGTGACCTCATCGTGACGGTCGGGTTCCTGCTTGCCGATGACACGGCGGCTGCTGCTGCCGACAACCCGGACCAGCGGTTCGCCATCATCGACTTCCCGAGCTTCATTCCTCCGTTTGCCGAAGGCCAGACCAACGTTCGCGGTCTGAACTTCAACACGGATGAGGCGGCGTTCCTCGCCGGCTACATGGCTGCGGGCGCCTCGCAGAGCGGCATCATCGGCACCTTCGGTGGAGTCAACATCCCGCCGGTGACCATCTTCATGGACGGTCTCGTGCGTGGCGTCGACTACTACAACGCTCAGAACGGCACCAGCGTTCAGGTGCTCGGCTGGGATCCGGACACGGCCGAGGGCCTGTTCACCGGCAACTTCGAGTCCACCGAGGACGGGCGCTCGTTCGGCGTCAGCCTGATGGACCAGGGTGCCGACATCATCCTGCCCGTGGCCGGCCCGGTCGGTCTCGGAACCGCTGCTGCGGCTGCAGAGCGTGATGGCATCTGGATCATCGGTGTGGACTCCGAGTGGACCGAGTCTGCTCCGGAGTTCTCCGACATCATCTTGACGTCGATCCGCAAGCGTATGGACAACGCCGTGTTCGCCACCATCCAGAACGTCCTGGTGCTCGATTCGCTCGGCAACGAGTACTTCGGCACCCTCGACAACGGTGGCGTCAGCCTTGGCGTCATCAACAGCGCCATCCCGCAGGCATTGGTCGACGAGGTCGACGCGGTGCGTGCCGGCATCATCGCCGGAACGATCAGCGTGACTGGCGGCTGATCAGGCCAACCGCAATTCGAACCGTCCGGGGCCCCTCTGCGGAGGGGCTCCGGCGCGTTCGGCCCAGAATGGCCGGAAGTCACCTCGCTAGGCTGCGACGACTGTCCCGGCGCTGCGAGGAGGAGGGAAACGGGTGGAACTCGAACTGCGCGGAATCACCAAACGTTTCCCGGGGGTACTCGCCAACGACTCGGTCGATCTCACAGTGAGACAGGGCGAGATCCTCGGCTTGCTCGGCGAGAACGGCGCCGGAAAGACCACCCTGATGAACATCCTCTACGGCCTCTATTCGGCCACGGAGGGCGAGATCCTCGTCGACGGACAGCCTCAGCAGTTCAGCGGACCTGGTGATGCCATTGCCGCCGGGATCGGGATGGTGCACCAGCACTTCATGCTCGTTCCCGTGTTCACGGTCACCGAGAACGTGGTGCTCGGAGTCGAGCCGACCCTGGCCGGAGGCGTGCTCGACCTCAAGCAGGCCCGTGGCGATGTCGAGCGGATCTCGGCCCAGTACGGCCTCGAGGTCCCCCCGGATGCCTACATCGAGGATCTCCCGGTCGGCACCCAGCAGCGCGTCGAGATCATCAAGGTTCTCTTCCGCGACGCCCGGTTCCTCATCTTCGATGAGCCAACCGCCGTTCTCACACCTCAGGAGGTCGAGGACTTCTTCGGCATCGTTCGCAAACTCAAGGACGATGGCAAGGGAATCGTGTTCATCACCCACAAGCTCGGTGAGGTCCTCGGCATCGCAGACCGCATCAACGTGCTGCGTCGGGGGAAGATCGTCGGGGAGGCCATTCCTGGCGAGGTGTCGGAGTCCCAGCTCGCCGAGATGATGGTTGGCCGCCCGGTCGACCTCGTGGTGGCCAAGACCGCTGCTCAACCGAAAGAGCCTGTCTTGACCGTCGACGACCTGGTGGTCGCCGACGACTTCGGAAACCCCGTCATCCATGACGTCAGCTTCGAGGTTCGGGCAGGAGAGATCGTGGGGGTGGCCGGTGTGCAGGGCAACGGCCAGAGCGAGCTGGTCGAGGCACTCACCGGTCTGTCCCAGGTCGTGTCAGGGCACATCACGATCCTCGGCCAAGACGTCAGCAAGGCGACTCCCCGCGAGATACATGACATCGGCGTCGCCCACGTCCCCGAGGATCGTCAACGCAGCGGTCTCGTGCTTCCGTTCACGATCACCGAGAACATGGTCCTCGACTCGTACCACGAGGATCCCTACTCCCGAGGCATCGCCATGGATTGGGACGCCACCGCCAAGATGGCGGCCACTCTCGTCGAGCAGTACGACGTGAGGACCCCATCGATCGATGTGCCCGTATCGAACCTGTCGGGCGGCAACCAGCAGAAGGTCATCGTCGCCCGGGAGTTCGGTCATGACGTCAAGCTGGTGGTCGCTTCACAACCGACGCGGGGTCTCGACGTCGGCTCCATCGAGTACATCCACGAGCGGATCGTTCAGGAACGCGACGAGGGCGCAGCGATCCTCATCGTCTCGACAGAGCTGGACGAGATCCTCGCCCTCTCCGATCGGATCCTGGTCATGTACCGGGGACGCATCGTGGCCGAGGTGAAGCCCGAGGAGACGACGCCGACCGATCTCGGCCTCTACATGGCAGGAGGAACGCCCTCGTGAGCGACGAACGACCCGAGACTCCGCCCACAGAGGGTCCGCCCACAGAGGGTCCGCCCAAAGAGGGTCCGCCCACCGAGGCGCCGTCAGAGGAGACGAGGGGCCAGCGCAGATTCCTACGGGATCTCATGGGTCTCGATGTCATCGACTGGCGGACAGCGGTCCTGGTGCCGCTACTGGCCCTGCTGAGCGCCCTCATCGTCGGTGCGGTCATCATCGCCGTGTCGGATGTCGAGTTGCTCCGCCTGTGGGGCGAAGACGTCGGCGAAGCGTTCTCTCAGACGTGGACAACGATCCGGGATGCGTACGTGGCGTTGTTCCGGGGCTCGCTGTGGGGGCTGCGCCCGATCTCCGAGACGCTGGTCTCGGCCTCGCCGTTGATCCTGGCCGGGCTGTCGGTCGCTCTTGGCTTCCGGGCAGGCTTGTTCAACATCGGCGCCCAGGGACAGATGATCCTCGGCGGGATCGTCGGCGCCATCATCGGGTTCTCTTTCGATCTGCCGTACGTGCTCCATGTGCTCGTCGCCTTGATCGGGGCCGCCATCGCCGGCGCCATCTGGGGCGGTATCCCTGGGCTCCTCAGGGCCAAGACGGGGGCACATGAGGTCATCACCACCATCATGTTCAACCTGATCGCGGTGCCCCTGCTCGACTGGGTGCTGAAGCTCGAGTTCGTGCAGCGGGCCGGCCGTGACGACCCGGTGTCCAAGACCGTCGCCGAGACGGCCCGGCTGCCCCAGTTGCTGGGGTGGCTCGACCGCAACGATCTGCGGGTTCACGCCGGGTTCATCCTTGCGCTGCTGGCGGCCTGGTTCGTCCACTGGCTGCTGTTCAAGTCGACGCTGGGATACGAGTTCCGCGCCGTCGGCGCCAACCCCGATGCCGCTCGGTACGGTGGGATGAACGTCGTGCTGGTCTACACCGGGGTCATGGCGATTGCCGGGGCGCTGGCCGGACTGGCCGGAGCCAACGAGATCCTCGGCATCCCCGAGTACCGCGCTGCTCCCGGTTTCGTCGCACAGATCGGGTTCGACGCGATCGCGCTCGCGCTGCTGGGTCGATCTCACCCGGCAGGGGTGGTCGCGGCTGGTGTGTTGTTCGGCGCCCTACGGGCCGGTGGTCAGCAGATGCAGGCGGCCACCGACATCCCCATCGACATCATCGTGGTGCTCCAGGCACTGATCATCGTGTTCGTGGCGGCCCCGGCTCTGATCAGGGCCATCTACCGGGTGCGGACCGGTGAGGGGACGGGGCAGCTCACGAAGGGATGGGCAGCATGACGGCCGTCATCGCGGCTCCCGCCCCGAAGCTGCTCACTCCTGCGCAGCGCCGTCGGGCGAAGATCATCGGCATCGTGTTGCTGGTGCTGGCGGCCTTCACCTTGCTGGTGTTCGGTATCGGAACCGAGGGCGACGCCACGTTCAAGTTCGTCATCCCCGGCCAGTCGCCGACGGAGATCCCCGATCTCACGGTGCCGGGGGCGGGTTCGTCGATCTTGCTTGCCGGAGTACTCGCCTTCCTCGGTGCGATCCAGGTGACCCGCGGGTTCGGCGACAAGGCAAACCTCGTTCTCGGCATCGGGTTGATCCTGTTCGTTCTCGCCTTCCTGATCTGGGCTGCCGCCGGATCGCCGCTCGGGGCCTTCAACTTCACCTCGATGTTGCGGGAGACCGTGCTGCGCAGCTTCCCGATCGCCATGGGCGCGTTATCTGGCGTGCTTTGTGAGCGGGTCGCCGTCATCAACATCGGCATCGAAGGGATGCTGCTCGGCGGCGCATTCATGGCGGCCCTCGTCGGCTCGACCCAGGGGCCGTGGTGGGGCATCGTCGCCGGGGTGCTCACGGGCGGGGCGTTGGCGTGGGTCCTGGCGGTGCTGGCGGTGCGATACCGGGTGGATCAGATCATTGCTGGTGTCGTGATCAACATCTTCGTGCTCGGCATCACATCGTTCCTGACCGTGCGGCTCTTCGCCGAGAACCCCCAGTTCAACAATGCTCAGATCCTCAAGCCCTGGAAGGTCCCGCTCCTCGGTGACATCCCGATCATCGGCGACATCTTCTTCCGGCAGACGATCTTCGTCTACGCCTTGTTCGTCCTCGTAGCCGGCCTGACCTTTGGTCTCTTCAGAACGAAGTGGGGTCTCCGGTCTCGCGCCGTGGGCGAGCATCCCAAAGCGGCGGACACCCTCGGCATCAACGTGTACCGGATGCGCTATCTCAACGTCGTCCTGGGCGGCATGATCGCCGGTCTCGGCGGCGCCTGGTTCATCATCGGATCGGTTGGCCGCTTCGACGAGAACATGACGAATGGTCGCGGGTTCATCGGTCTCGCCGCCATGATCTTTGGGCGCTGGCACCCGATCGGCGCCCTCGGCGCAGCGCTGGTCTTCGGGTTCGCCGACTCGCTCAAGCAGGTCCTCGGCATCCTCCAGACCGGGATCCCGTCCGAGTTCCTGCTGATGGCGCCCGCCATCGTCACCGTGATCGTCGTTGCCGGCCTCGTCGGCAAGTCACGACCACCGGCCGCGGACGGGCAGCCCTACGTGAAGGAGTAAGGGAGTCCCTAGTCCCTAGTCCCTAGTCGCGGGTCCCAAGTCGCGTCGCCAGCTGGTAGCCGGAGGATCCGAAGAGCTGGATCTTGGCGACGGGGAGCTCGTTGAGGCACCTGGTGGTCGATGGTCTATCGACTCGCGACTATCGACTCGCGACTATCCGGAGGATCCGAAGAACTGGATCTCGGCGACGGCGAGCTCATTGAACGGGGGTTGGCCCTCATATGAGGTGGCCGGGTGGGTCGACGTCACCCGCAGCGTCAGTTCGGTCGTCTCGAGGCTGGCGATGCGG
>JABDIW010000012.1 GCA_013003515.1 Acidimicrobiia bacterium | reverse complement strand
AATCGCAGCCGCGCTGCTGCCCGACCCCGAGCTGCTCGTGCTGGACGAGCCGACCAACGGTCTCGACCCCGCTGGAATCGTCGAGATCCGATCACTCCTGAAGTCGCTGGCCGACGGCCGCCGAACCGTTGTGGTGTCGTCCCATCTCATGAGTGAGATCCAGGCGATGGCTGACGACCTCGTCGTCATCCGGTTCGGCAAGCTCCTCTACTCGGGCTCGTTAGATGGCCTGATGGACGACGCTGTCGAACGAGTCATCGCGGAGCCCGAACATCGCAGTGATCTCCCCCAAATGCTCGACGCCGTCGAGTCGCAGGGCTGGTCACACGACTCCACCGACGGAATCGTCAGCATTGAACTGCCTGCGGACCGTTCTGCCGACATCGACCGCCTCGCCCACGCGACCGGCATCAATCTCCGCCAACTCACCCCGCAACGCGACAACCTCGAAGATCTCTTCCTCCGTCTCACCGGCAGCAGCGATGCCGAACTGACCGCAGGGCGCAGCGACCAACGCAACTCCGGAGCAACCTCATGACCTCGACAAGCATCCACCCGACACCCCGTCCGGTCGCCGGCCAGCAGAACATGTTCAACGCCGTCCGCTCGGAATGGATCCGAATCTGGCGCCCGACATTCCGCTATGGCGCCATCGGCATGCTCGCGGCGTTCGCGGCAACCATCTCGTACTTCATCTATTCATCACTCCCCGACCCCGGATCCACAGAGACCCGACGACCTGGTGCAACCACGGCAGCCGACCTCGAACAGCCCGGTGGCATGATCTACGCCCTCGGTCCGATCAGCACGATCACCGGAGTCATCCTGCTCTCACTCTGGGCACTCGCAGCGGCCAGCGACTACGACACCGGCATGATCCGGGTCCTCGTCCAAGCACAACCATCACGGCTCAAACTGCTCACCGCAAAACTCGTCGCACTCACAGGATTCACCGTGATCGCTTGCACCGTGACCGTGCTGGCAACGGCAGCTGTCGCTCGCCCGCTCGCCCGGATCTACGACGTCGAGACAGCGTCCTGGCGAAGCGACGCCCCGGTTGAGCTGCTGAGCGGTGCGTTCAACTTTCTCGTGCCGACACTCGTCTGGGGCCTGATCGGCCTGACGATCGCCGTGTTGACCCGTAGCGCGGGGGTCGCCATCGGCCTCGGAATCGGGTGGCTGCTCGTCGTCGAAAACCTGATCGCCATCACCGCGCCTGACCTCACCGACTATCTCCCCGGTGGCACACTCAGCGCCCTCGCCGGAGGAGGAACGCCCGACCTCGAATGGTCACTCGCTCTTGTGCTCACAACGCTCTACGGCATCGCGGCCACCACTATCTCGCTCGTCACCTTCCGCAACCGCGACATCACCAGCTGAGGGCACGAGCCGGGCTGCGTCGAGGGGCAGACGCAGCCGCTCAGAACAGCGATCACGAAGCCCGCTTCACCTGCCACCGCGTATCGGCACGACTGGGAGCGGCACAGGGTGTGGAGGCCGCTCGGATATCGCGAGCACCGGAGGTGGCTGGGGCAAACGCCGCAATGTGGCATCGATATCGGGTGATCTACGCCTGGGGTCGCGCCCCTGGAAATCGCCCGGCCGACGACGGTGCCGAGCTAGTCCCTGACGGTCATGGCCACGCCCATGAGCGCGAAGAATGTCGCTCTGCAGTTCGATTGCTGATGCCGGGTGGGGGCGTCGCTGGATCGCCGAGTCGGTTGGCTCTTGGGTGACCGGCATGGCGCTTTCTGGGAACTCATGGGAAGAGCGCGACAACGAAGAGTGCAAGCGACGCGACCCACGCCGCGCCCGGAAGCACCCACTTGTTCGGTCGGGTGATGACCTGTACCTGGGGGACGAGCGTTCCCAGCAGCGTGCCAACCAGGATGATGGCGAGGAACCAGCCGCCGGCCTCCGCGGCCATGAAGGTGGCGAGGGCGGCCGGCCAGATCAAGATGATCGCGACGAGGGCTGCGAGCATCAGTGCCAACAGTTGCGCGATCGCCGGTGACTCCTGATCCTCGTTGCTGGTGGCGAACCAGAATCCCACGGCGGAGAAGCCGGCGATGCCTGTCCAGGCGGACGCGTAGCTGGCGTCCGGCATGAGCACTGCGAAGACGGCGGTGGCGAGGGCGAGGAGGCCAAATGCCCCGATCGTCAGATCGGCGGCACTCACTTGGCGAAGCTTGTGGATCAGGGCATACAGGGTGGAGGTCAGAGCAAGCGTGGTGGTGGCGAAGAGTGCGAAGAGCCCGTATTCGTTGACGGCGTGGCCCGCGAAGGTTTCCTGGTAGGCGCCGACCACGTTGGAGAGGAAGGCCCAGAGCGCAAGCGCGAGCAACGGCGAAGCAACCAAGGCGAGCGAGAACACCGCACCGCCAAGCCCGATCCCGGTAGGGGTCAGGAGTCCACGTCGGAATCCGACGGCCACGGAGCCGGCATAGAGGAGCACCGCCAGCGCCGCGATCGGAATGACCCATGCGGCGGAATAGTGGATCACTCCGACGCGCAGCACATTGAAGTACCTAGGGTCGGAACTTCGTGGATCATCCAAGGAGTCGAGGTCCGCGAAATGGCGGGTGAGATCCAATGCGCGATAGCCGTGGTGCTGAAGGCTCGAGAGATTGACGTTGCCGATGTTGTCAAGCGGCGTGTGGATGCGTCTGTCCCACGAATAGTCGAGGGCAAAGCCGGAGAATCCGTAGAACTGAAAAGCGCGGAAGTCCGAGAAGCCTTCGCCCGAGTCCGACGTGCCGTAGAAGTGCGACTCGGCCTTGGCTGCTTCGCTGATGAGCCAGCCATTGTCCGGACTCGTGGCGGTCAGTTCCGACGGACCGCTCAGCCCACCAGAATCGAGATTGATCACCAGCTTGACGTCCTCGACCCACAGGTGCTCCCGGATGAACGCGACTGCGCCGTGATAACCGGTCTCTTCGGGACCGGTGAAGAGGAAGATCACCGAGTTGCGGACCGGCGACCCCTCGTGGAGGGCACGAGCGGTTTCCAGCAGCACCGAGACGCCGGCACCGTTGTCGGTCGCTCCAGGACCGTAGGGAGTGGTGTCGAGATGGGCGACCAGCAGGACGGCGTCCCGAGACCCCGTGCCGTCCATCCTGGCGATGACGTTCTCCACGTCGATGGCGGGCCCTTCTGACCACCCGAAACTCGCCTGCATCTCCGCTGGGATGCCGGTTGTGGTCGCCTGGATCTCCGGGCGCAGGCCCAACGCAGACAACTCGTCGACGACATAGTCGCGAGGTTCCGCGTACTCAGACGTTCCCGGGATACGAACATCCCGAGCGATGGCCTCGATGTGCTCAACCGCGCGCCCGGCAGAGAACTCCGAGGCCGGCGCCGTGGACGACAGGGCGTCTGGAGGCAGGGTCTGGTCGGTCGCAACGACCAGTGCTGCACAAACAACAACCAGTACGACGATCGCCTGGATGGCACTCAGCCTCGGACTACTCACCTTCATGCTCGCCTCTGACCGACGACGAGACGCCCGTCTTGCTCATCATCGGGTGCCTTCGCACTGTTCACGATCGACCGAACGCACGACGGTGTGCTCCATCAGGCGTCCGACTCCATCTAGTTGATCATGAACTGCGGCCACGCTGGCAGGGGCTTACGTCCCATCATCAGGTGGGCCGGTCGGGAGTGCGCGTATCGCGCGGAACGCCCCGCTGCCCGAGTCGAGCAGTTCGGCACCTCGGCGCTCGGCGAGGCGCTCGGAAACGCGCGAGTCAAGGTTGGCCTCGCGGCGGCCATCGTCACCGCGGGATCCTGAGCGGGTGCGAGCGCTGTCGGACCACATCGCCCTGAGCGCCTCCGCCCCCGGTGCGAGCGCAGCCAGCGCGTCGCGTGTAGACGCGGCCACGAACTGGCGCTTGGTGACGCCCTCGGCTGGCGGGTTGCCGACTGCGTCAACGGCGCGGGCACGCAGCGCCCAATGACCTGCGGCGCGCACGCCACACGACCACAACCCCGACGACGCCGAGCACCGACATCACAGCTGCGAAGACCACTCCGTTCCAGCTCCAACGCTCGCGATGGCCCTCCCGATGCTCGGAGCGGACGTCGAAGTCGACCCACGGTCCGGTCCGCCCGACGACGAACACCAGGACCCGGCCCGCGTGTAGCAGGGTCGCCATGGCGCCGGCGCGGAGCGCGAGCCGACCGTGACCGGGCGCGCTCGATCTCCACCAGCGTGCTGCCGCGACACCGGTCGCGAGGTCGATCATCATCTCCACGACCGTCAGCGTCATGACCCAACGCTTGAGCACGGTTCGCGCGTCTCCGGTGAGGAGCACGATCGTCCGGGACAAGAGGATGCCGGCACCGCCAAGCAGCAGAGCGGGACCCACACTGCTGGCGCTGACAGCTTCACCGGCACGACTGGTCGCCACGAGTCCGAGTGTGGCACAGACGCCAGGACGATCGAGCCCTCGCCCGTCACGAGCACCCACGGGGTTCCCCACATTGTCCGCTCGGGCGGTCAGAGGCTCCCGGAGCAGAGCCGGCCGCCCTTGAACACCGCGTCGACGGTCCCGATGGCCTCGACGCCGTCGAGCGGGTTGGCGCGCAGCAGGACCATGTCGGCCAGCTTGCCGACGTCGAGCGAGCCCAACAGGTCGGCCCAACCGACGATCTCCATGTTGCCGAGCGTCGCCATCCGCAACACTTCCGCATTGGAGTAGCCGTACCGGCGGAGCGCGACGAGCTCGGTCTCGAGGTGTCCACAGAACGTGATACCGGTGCCGCCATCCGTCCCGACGCCGACCTTCACTCCTGCGGCTCGGAGTCGCTCG
>JABDIW010000132.1 GCA_013003515.1 Acidimicrobiia bacterium | reverse complement strand
AGCGTCCCCGGATCTGAGACTCCCGCAGGCTGACGCCGGCCAGCGCCGAATCGGCGTCGATCTGAAACTCTTCAACTTTGAACTCGACCGTACGGCCGCCGTGGACGAGGTCGACGAAGTCGGCGAGTTCGCGATGCAGCACGAGCGCCGCCAACCGGTGGCCACCGACCTTGGGAGGAGCGACGACCCGATCGGCGCCGGCCATCACCAGCTTCTCCTCGGCTTCGCCCTCGTTGGCGCGGGCGGTGATCAGCAGCCCCGGGTTGGCGGTTCGGCACGAGAGCACGATCACCAGGTTGTCCGAGTCCTGGGCCACCGAGGCCACCAACCCGGCCGCTCTAGCTACCCCGGCCCGTTCCAGGATGTCGTTGCGCGTGGCGTCTCCCTCCACGGCGAGGGCCCCGGCGGCCGTGGCGGCCTCGATCTTCTCGGGGCTGTTGTCGATCACCACGACCGACTTGCCGTCATCGACGATGTGTTGCCAGGCGTTGCGGCCGACACGACCAAACCCGCAGACGACGTAGTGGCCGCTCAGGCTGTCTACTTCTCGTTCCAACGCCCTTATCCGCCTCTTCGGTTGGTTGGCGATGATGAGTTCAATCGCCGCAGTCGCAGTGTAGAAAACCAAACCGACACCGAGAACTACCAGGACCATACTCAGCGTGCGACCTGCGGCGCTGAGATCGATCACTTCTTCAAAACCGACGGTCGAGATGGTGATGATCGTCATGTAGAAGGAGTCGAACACAGAGGCCGACTCGATGACGACATAGCCGACGGTGCCCACCATGGTGAGGGCGAGCAGCAGAAGGCCGGCGGTAGTGAGGCGCTGCTCGGCGCTCATGAGCCGCCGGTGAAGTCCTCGGGTTGAACGGTGTCGAGGAATTCCTTGAAGCGCTCCACCTCGGCTTCCTCGTCGTCGTCTTCCTTGATCTCGACTCCGGCTTCGTTCAGAACCTCTTCCGAGGCGAAGAGGCTGGCTTCGGTACGGGCGGCGAGGGCAATGGCATCGGAGGGCCTGGCCGAGATCACCACCTCTCCCCCTTCTCCGGCCAACACGAGGTCGGCGTAGTAGATGCCTTCTCGCAGGTCGTTGACGACCACGCGGTCGATGGTGGCCTCCAGGCCGGCAATCGCATCGCGCAACAGGTCATGAGTGAGTGGTCGCTGCGGCTCGACCCCTTCCAGGGCGAAGGCGATCGCGGTGGCTTCAGTAGCCCCGATCCAGATGGGCAGGTAGCGCAACCCGCCGGCCTCTCTCAGCAACACGATCGGTTGATTCGTCGGCAATTCGATCCGCACGCCGACCAGCTCCATCGGGATTCCGTAGCTCACGGGGCAACCCTATCACCGCTCGCGATCGTCCTTTGGAGAACTCCCGGGTCCGCTGTGAAGCGCCCGAAGTCGAGCACGGCCCAGAGAGAATCGAGGTTTCGGTACCGGCCGGAGTAGTCGAGCCCGTACCCGAGCAGGAATTCCTCACCCACCTCAAAACCCCGATACTCGAGCGGTACATCGACGATGCGTCGCGGAGCCTTGTCGATGAGCGTGACCGTCCTCAGTGACGCGACCTGGCGTGTTTCGAACAGCTCCCGCAGGAATGACAGGGTGAGCCCGGTGTCGACCAGATCCTCGACGAGGAGCACGTCGCGCCCCTGCAGTGAGATGCTTGTATCCATGTTGATGCGGACCCGACCGCCTTCGCCGAAGCGGGTGACCGCCAGAAACTCAGCCTCGTGCCGCATGTCGAAGGCCCGGACGAGGTCGGCCAGGAACAGGAGGGCGGCATTGAGGACGCCGACGACCACCGGAGTCTTCCCGGCGTAATCGGCCGAGATTTCCGCCCCGAGCTCGGCGACTCGGGCCGAGAGCGCCTCACTCGTCACGACCTCGGTGACAACCGGTTCTACTCCCACGGTGCTTCCTCACGCTTGTCCAGACCCCGCAGATGCGCCAGCCGGGCAACCACGTCCTCGGACAGGGTGGCCCGCAGCGCACGCGCCAGGCGTCGATCTTCCAT
>JABDIW010000011.1 GCA_013003515.1 Acidimicrobiia bacterium | reverse complement strand
CTGGACAAGACGATCGTGGTTCACGAGCTGGTCCATGCCCTCACCGATCAGCACTTCGGCTTCTACGACACGTTCGTCGAGCTGCTCGACGACGATCGTTTCGAGGAGGCTGCCGCCCTCCAGGCTCTCGCCGAGGGCGACGCCACCTACTTCCAGCTCGTGTATCTCCAGGAGCTGCCCGTTGCCGAGCAGTTCGCCCTCGCCACCGAGGCGCTCGACGTCGAGACCAGCTCGCTCGATTCAGCGCCGGAGTACGTCGAAGCGGATCTGCTGTTCCCCTACGACAGTGGATACCAATTCGTGCTCGAGCTGGTGGACGAAGGAGGCATCGCCGCGGTAGACGAGGCGTACGTCGACCTGCCGGTGACCACCGAGCAGATCCTGCACCCCGACCGATACGAAGCTGGTGACGACGGGTTCGAGGTGTTCATCCCGGCCACTCCCGTTTCGGGATGGGAGGTCGCCGAAGAGGGAATCTTTGGAGAATGGGGTTGGCGACTCCTCATGCTGGAGTCGGTGCCGTCGGGTGACCTCACCCAGGCCTCGACAGGGTGGCGTGGTGACGCCTTCCGTGTGTTGACGTCGGGTGATGACGTGGCCTTCGTGCTCGGATACCAGGGAGAGACCGAGCGAGACGCCATCGAGCTGACCCAGGCGATGATCGACCACATCCGGGGGGCCATGGACGTCGGCGACGGAGTCGGCGAGGGCGGCGGACTGCTGTTCGAAGGCCCGGCCGGCTACGCCTTCCTCGACCGTGAAGGCGATGCGCTGACGTTCATCGCATCGACGTCGGTATCGGCGGGGGAGGCGATCCGCTCGTCGCTCGGCCGCTAGACGAGGCGCGCGCGAACCGTGCCGGAATCACCTGGGAACGGATGGGTCGACCCGGCATGGGTGCCGGGATACGGTTCAGCCTCGACCCGCGTTGGGCCGCTTGCCGTGATTGGCCTTCTTGCGTCGAGCACGCAACTTGCGTCGTTTCGCCTTCGCCATGAGGGCCGGGAGTGTAACCGTGACCCGGACATTGCCCAAGAGGAGTATCTCGCTCGCCGACGACGCCGGCTGGGCCCGGCCGGATGTCGGTCTTGCCACGCGCGGGCGCCTGGCGTGGCGCGGGCTCCGTCCCCGACCCGCCGATCGAGCCCTTCTGATGAAGGCTCGCTCGGTCCACACCTTCGGGATGGCCGGCCCGCTCCGGGTGGCCGCCATCGACCCCCGGGGCATCGTGATCTCCAGCCGCATCGTCGCCCCCGGTCGCGTCGTCTGGGAACCGGCTGCCGGCTGGATCCTCGAGATCGACCCTACGGACCCTGGCCCGGCGGTCGGCGCGACGGTCTCGCCCCTAGCCTCGTGGCGATGACCGGAACCTTCGTCGTCTGCGGAACCCCGATCGGCAACCTCGGTGATGCCCCTCCGCGGCTCGCCGAGTCATTGGGGGCTGCCGACATCGTGTACTGCGAGGACACTCGCCGCAGCCGTCGTCTCCTCGAAGCACTCGGGGTGGATACCCCGCTCCGCTCCTTCTTCGTCGGCAACGAGGACGTGCGATCCGTGGAGATTGCCGAACGCCTCGCCGCAGGCGACACCGTGGCTCTCATCACCGACGCCGGCATGCCGACCGTGTCCGACCCCGGCCACAGCGCCGTGGTCGCCGCTCTCTCGGTGGGTGCCACCGTCACCGTCGTTCCCGGGCCGAGCGCCGTCCTCGCAGCACTGGCCGTGTCGGGGCTGCCATCCCAGCGGTTCGTGTTCGAAGGCTTCCTGCCGCGCAAGTCAGGCGAGAGGCGTCGCCGTCTCGAGGAGCTCGCGGCCGAGCAGCGGACGGTTGTCTTGTACGCCGCTCCGAGCCGCCTCGGCGCCGAACTCGCCCAGATGGCCGAGGTGTTCGGACCGGACAGGCAGATCGTCATCGCCCGTGAGCTCACCAAGCTCCACGAGGAGGTGTGGCGTGGCACGGTGGGCGAAGCCGCCGCAGTCTGGACGGAGCGGACCGTCAAGGGCGAGGTCACCCTGGTCCTGGAGGGCGCTGCGGCCCCCGACGTGTCGCTGGAGGACGCCGTCGGCGAGGTCCTCGAACTGGTGGACACCGGGGTTTCGCTGTCTGGTGCCGTGAAGGTGGTCGCTGAGGCGACGGGCACGCGAAAGCGCCGCCTCTACGAGGCGGCGCTGGCCCTTCGCAAGACCTGATGTCAGGTCGAACCTCCGCTGCTGACTAGGTCAGCTCTCGTCGGCAACTGAGGCAGAGTCCCTTTCCCTTGTATGAGGCAACATCCTTCGTGCTGCCGCAAAAGGTGCAGGTGGCCTCCAACTTGCGGATGATGATGGCGTCTCCATCGATGGAAATCGCCAGCTCATCCCCCTCTCGGATGTTGAAAAGCCGCCGGGTCTCTGCCGGCACCACGATGCGTCCAAGATCATCGATCTTGCGCACCATTCCAGTGTCCACGTGAGGCACCTCCGTTTGCGTGGTTTGGCGCGACCTTCGTCCCCTCCGGCCGTACTGCGTCAGCATACAGATGGTGTCAATGGTCGTTGACATAACGCAGAGCGGTGGTCGGGACCGAGCGGATTCTGTGACTGGGTAGCATCGCCACGATGTCGCGCAGAACGATCCTCGTCGCCGTTGCCTGGCCGTACGCGTCCGGCTCACGCCACCTCGGCCATCTCGCCGGGGCCTACCTGCCTGCGGACATCTACGCCCGCTACCAGCGATCTGCCGGCAACGACGTTCTCATGGTCTCGGGCTCCGACGTTCACGGCACGCCGATCACCGTCCGCGCCGATGAAGAGGGCGTCACTCCCCAGGAGATCGTGGATCGGTACCACGGAGAGTTCCTCGACCACTGGGAGAAGCTCGGTTTCAGCTGGGATCTGTTCACGTCGACGGGTACCGAGAATCATCACGCCGTCACCCGGGACATGTTCATGCGCCTGTATGAGAACGGCTACATCGACAAGCGGATCACCAGTCAGATGTTCGATCCCTCGGTCGAGCGCTTCCTTCCCGATCGTTATGTCGAAGGCACCTGCCCGCACTGCGACTACACCGACGCCAGGGGTGACCAATGCGACAACTGCGGCCGCACTCTGGACCCCGTCGACCTCATCGATCCGCGCTCCAAGCTCACCGGGGCCACTCCGGAGCAGAGGGAGACCGAGCACTTCTTCTTGAGGCTGTCGGCATTCGCCGAGCGGCTTCGCGAGTGGCTGGAGAGCCGTGAGGGCTGGCGGAAGCACGTCCTCAACTTCTCCCTGGGCTGGCTCGATGAGGGACTCCACGATCGGGCCATCACCCGTGACATCGACTGGGGCGTTGAGATCCCCATCGATGATCTGGGTCCGGGAAAGCGCATCTACGTCTGGTTCGATGCCGTCATCGGGTACCTGTCTGCGTCCAAGGAGTGGGCGACGCGGCAGGGTGATCCCGACGCCTGGCGGGCGTGGTGGGAAGACCCCAACGCCGAGAGCGTCTACTTCATCGGCAAAGACAACGTGCCATTCCATACGATCATCTGGCCCTCGATCCTGATGGGCTACGGAGGCCTCAACCTGCCCACCGACGTGCCCGCCAACAATTTCGTGACGTTCCGCGGATCGCAGGCATCGGCGAGTCGCGGTGTCGGCATCACGATCGGGGAGGCCCTCGAGACCTATGAGCCTGATGCCCTCCGGTACGCGATTGCCGCCATCCTCCCCGAGAGCGCCGATGTCGACCTCACCGAAGATGAGCTGGGTCGGCGCATCAACGAGGAGCTGGTGGCCACCTGGGGGAACCTCGTGAATCGTGTCGTCGCCATGACCCACCGCTACTTCGGCGGCACGGTTCCGGAGCCCGGCGAGCTGGATTCCGAGGACGAGAGCCTGCTTGCCGCCATCGATGCCGCCCTGGTCGAGGCGGCGGGCCACTTCGATGCCGTACGGCTGCGGCAGGCGTTGACGACAGCGATGGCTGCTGCGCAAGAGGCCAACACCTACCTCTCCAGCCGGGAGCCATGGAAGACGGCGAAGACCGATCCGGAGAGGACAGGAACGACGCTGTTCGTCGCCTTGCAGGCGATCGGGGCTGTCAACTCTGCCCTGGCCCCGTATCTCCCGTTCACGTCGGGGTCCGTTCGCGACATGCTGGGCGTCTCCGACACGTCGTGGGGGCGGCCCCAGGTCTCGCCCGGCACGGCGCTGGGAGAAGCCGTGCCCCTGTTCCAGAAGGTCGAGTGAGCGGCTGGGTCGACTCGCACTGTCACCTCCAGGTGACGCCGGAGCCCGATGCCCTGCTCGCCAGGGCTCACGAGTCGGGCGTGGACTGGGTCATGTGCCCCGGCATCGACCTCGCAACCTCGGAGAGCGCAGCCGTTCTCGCCCGGCGTCACGACACGGTCTTGTGGTCGGCGGGACTGCACCCCCACGAAGCGTCGGCATGGGGCCGCGCTGGGGACCGGATCGCAGAGCTGGCGGAGAACGCCGATGCCATTGGGGAGTGCGGGCTCGACTACTACCGCAACCTGGCCCCTCGCGAGGACCAGCTCGGTGCCTTTCGCGCCCAGCTCTCGCTGGCTGCCGAGCTCGACAAACCCATCATCATCCATTGCCGGGACGCCTTCACCGACGTTCACGCCGAACTCGAGGGCGCCGGTCTCGGCGCCTCCGCCATCCTGCACTGCTGGACCGGAGGGCCGCGGTGGACCAAGCGATTCCGCGAGCTCGGGGTGACGTTCTCGTTCGCCGGGCCGATCACGTACCCCACCGGAGACACCGTCCGCTATGCAGCAGCAGAGGCTCCCCCGGAGTCGACCATGGTGGAGACCGACACGCCGTACCTGACGCCACCCCCCAATCGTCACGAGCCCAACGAGCCCGCCAACGTGGTCCGCGTCGGGATGGCACTCGCCGACGTGTGGGGCGTCGAGCCGGCAGAGGTCGCGGTCTCGACTTCCGCTGTTGCCGCTTCGGTCTTCGGGCGATGACACAGGGGAGGGGTCGGATTCGGGAGCTCCTCGAGTCCCATGGGCTCAAGCCCGACCAGCGGCTCGGGCAGAACTTCCTGGCCGACCCACAGCTCATCGACCGAATCGTGCGTGTTGCCGCCGTCGGTGTCGGCGACCAGGTGGTGGAAGTCGGCGCCGGCACCGGCGCTCTCACCGAGGCGCTGCTCGCCACCGGCGCCCGTGTCGTTGCCTATGAGATCGATGAGCGACTGCGCCCCATCCTCGAGGATGTCGCTCCCGGAGCCGAGTTCCGCTTCGAGGATGCAACCGAGAGCCTCGTCGACGACCTGGCCGGAGGCAGCTGGGTGCTTGTCGCCAATCTTCCCTACAACGTCGGGACCGGCATCGTGCTCGACGTTCTCCAGCGCGCACCATCGGTTGCCCGTCTCGTCGTCATGGTGCAGAAGGAGGTTGCCGATCGCCTCACCGCAAGCCCGGGGAGTCGCGTGTACGGGCTGCCGTCGGTGATCGTTTCGCTGTACGGGAGCAGCCACCGGGCGTTCACCGTCCCCCGAGACGTGTTCATCCCCAAACCCGATGTCGCGTCGGCGGTCGTTGTCATCGAACGCACCGAGCCGCATCCTGATGCTCCCGACGCAGTCGGGCTCGCTCGGGTCGCGTTCGGACAGCGGCGCAAGATGCTGCGCCGATCCCTCGCCGGGGTCCTCGACAACCCGGTGGAAGTGCTCGAGTCGGCAGGGTGCCGCTCAACCCAGCGCGCCGAGGAGCTGTCGCCCGACGATTTCCTCCGAATCGCCGCGGTGGCCTCGTGAGAGCGCGTGCCTTCGCCAAGGTGAACCTGGCGCTGCGCGTCGGGGGAGTGCGCAGCGACGGCTTCCACGAGCTGTCCTCTCTCAGCCAGTCGATCGACCTGCACGACACGGTGGAGCTGATCGATCACGGCGTGGAGGTCGATGTCTCCGGAGTGCCCACCGACCACACCAACCTGGCGTTGGCCGCCCTCGAGGCGGTGAGCGAAGCCGCCGGCGGCCCGCCCACGGGTGTTCGGCTCACCAAGCGAATCCCGACCCGTGCCGGTCTCGCCGGGGGATCTGCGGATGCGGCTGCCGCACTCGGCCTCGGTGGGGAGCGATATGGCATGGACCGCTCGGTTCTGGCCAGGATCGCGCCGGGCATCGGCTCGGATGTTCCGTTCTGCCTGGTTGGTGGCAGCGCCATCGTCTCGGGTCGTGGCGAGGTGGTCGAGTCTCTCGATCCCCTTGGCGGGTTTGCTCTCGGTGTCGTCGTCCCTCCACTGGAGTTGTCGACGGCTGCGGTGTTCGCAGCGTTCGACGGGCTCGGTCCTGGTGATCCGCCGTCGATCGGTGGCTCTGCGCTCCCGCCCCCGTTGCGTGACCTGGGGCCGCTTCGCAACGACCTCTACCGGGCGGCGGTGAGCGTTGCCCCGGGCGTCGCCGACTGGCGCTCGGAGCTCGAGAGCAGGTGGGGGCGACCGGTCGCGATGTCAGGCAGCGGTTCGTCGCTCTTCGCGTACTTCACCGATTGGGACGAGGCCGCATCAGCCTGTGATGACGTCCCCGTGGGCGCGCGGCTTGCGATCGGGTGCACTCTGATGGACCGTGGCTGGGCCATCGAGCGATGAATCCCGTCGGCGGTACACTCGATCACCGATCCCCGAATTGGGGGGTGGTGTAAGTGGCAGCACTAGTGGTTTTGGTCCACTCAGTCCGGGTTCGAGTCCTGGCCCCCCAGCCAACGTCCCGGCGAGAGACGAGAGGCGATACATGGGCGTGAAGGCCGTGATCCTGGCGGCCGGCAAGGGCACCCGGATGAAGTCCGAGTTGCCCAAGGTCCTGCATGAAGCGGCCGGTCGGCCGCTCGTGTCGTGGATGCTCGACACGCTGGTCAAAGCGGCGGTGGAGGACACCGCAGTCGTCGTCGGGTACCGAGCCCCGGAGGTTGCCGCCCTGCTCCCGGCCGGCGTCGTGGCCGTGGAACAGACCGAGCAGCTGGGCACTGGTCACGCTGCAGCCGTCGGAATCAGTGGCCTCGACCTCGGTGACGACGACGTCGTTCTGGTTCTCCCTGGCGACATGCCGCTCATCACCGCAGAGACCGTGTCCGACCTCATCGAGACCCATCGCGCCGCCGGCGCCTCGGCCACGGTGCTCACCGTCCACGCACCCGACCCGCATGGGTACGGCCGCGTCGTGCGCGACCACGACGGGATGGTTGCGGCCATCGTCGAGCAACGTGACGCAACCCCCGAGCTTCTCGCCATCGACGAAGTCAACACGTCGGTGTACGCCTTCAGCGCCGCGGGGCTGGCCGAGCTCCTCCAGCGCATCGAGCCGCACAACGCCCAGGGCGAGTTCTACCTGACGGACGCCGTCGCCCTCCTGAACGGCGACGGCAAGCGTGTGGCTGCGATGGCGACCCACGCTGCAGAAGGACTCGGAGTCAACTCCCACGCCCAGCTCGCCGAGGCTGCGTCCGCCTTGCGGGGCCGCATCAACCGCAAGTGGATGGAAGAAGGAGTGGCGATGACCGACCCGGCCCGGGTGTATCTCGACGCCGATGTCGAGCTCGCTCCCGGTGTCGTCATCCACCCCGACACCCACGTCACCGGGGCTTCGGTCATCGGCAGCGGCACCTCCCTGGGGCCGTCGACGTTCATCGCAGACTCCAACATCGGGTCGGACTGCCGGGTCTGGTACTCGGTGCTCCGGTCCGTCGAGGTCGCCTCGAACGTCACGATCGGCCCCTACGCCAGCCTCCGACCCGGCACCCGGCTCGGCGAAGGGTCCAAGGCGGGGACCTTCGTGGAGATCAAGGAGACCGATCTGGGTCCCGGCGCCAAGGTGCCTCACCTCTCGTACATCGGCGATGCCTCGATCGGCGCCGACGCCAACGTGGGTGCCGGCACGATCACTGCCAACTACGACGGGTACCAGAAACACCGCACCGTCATCGGTGATCGGGTGAAGATCGGCTCGGACAACGTTCTCATCGCTCCGGTCGAGATCGGTGACGACGCCTGGACCGGTGCCGGCTCTGTGATCTCTCGCGACGTGTCGCCTGGTTCGCTCGGAGTTGCTCGCTCGCACCAGAAGGAGATCGAGGGCTACGCTGAGCGACGGAGGAACCGGGCCAAGGAGAAGGACCAGCAGTGAGTGCGGAACTGCCGGGCCGGAAACGTCTCATCGTCTTCAGCGGGTCGGCCAACGAGCCGCTCGCCGAAGAAGTCGCCAAGCTTCTCGACGTCGAATTGGGCGGCGTTGAGCGGTCGGTTTTCGCCAATGGCGAGATCTACATCAGGTTCAACGAGTCCGTTCGTGGCGCCGATTGCTTCGTGATCCAGAGCCACTCCTATCCGGTGAACTTCCACCTGATGGAGCAACTCATCATGGTGGACGCCCTCAAGCGTGCTTCGGCCAAGCGCATCACTGCCATCGTTCCGTTCTTCGGCTACGCCCGACAGGACAAGAAGGGCCGCCCCCGGGAGCCGATCTCGGCCCGGCTCGTTGGCGACCTGTTCGTGAAGGCCGGGGTCGATCGCATCGCTTCGGTCGACTTGCACACCGGTCAGATCCAGGGCTTCATCGACAAGCCGTTCGATCACGTGACCGCCTTGCCAGTGTTCGTCGACTATCTGGAGAACAAGCTCACGGGCCCGACGACCATCGTGTCCCCGGACACGGGACGAGTGAAGCTCGCATCGAAATACGCCCGCCACCTCGAGCACCTCGACACAGAGGTCGCCTTCGTCCACAAGCGCCGGGCCGCCGACGCCCGGAACCAGGTCGCCGCCCTTCAGGTGGTCGGCGATGTCGAAGGTCGCGATGCCGTCATCGTGGACGACATGATCGACACCGCCGGCACCGTGGTGGCGGCAGCCGAGCTGCTCAGGGCAGGTGGTGCCACCAGTGTGCGGGTCCTGGCCACCCACGGAGTGCTGTCCGACCCTGCTGCCGATCGACTCAAGAACGCCCCGATCGAGGAGGTCGTGATCACCAACACCCTCCCGGTTCCCGAACCGGCCAGCGACCTCGACAAGCTCACCGTCTTGTCGATCGGCCCGATCCTCGCCGGGGTGGTCGAGGCGATCTTCGCCGACAGCTCGGTGTCGGAGATCTTCAAGGGCGAGAACGTCTGGTAACCGAGACCCTCACTGTCTCCACGGGGCGGCGCCGAGCTGCCGTCGATCTCACCCGGGACCTGGCGGCCTTCCTCGACGGAAGGGGTGACGGGCTGTTGACGGTGTTCGTGCCTCACGCCACCGCCGGTGTGGCAGTCATCGAGACGGGAGCCGGCAGCGTCGACGATCTCTGGGACCGGATAGACGAGCTCCTGCCGCGTGCCGACGACCTCTACCGGCACCGTCACGGCTCGTCCGGGCACGGCGCCGACCACGTTCTTCCCGCCTTCGTCGCCCCCAGTGTGACGGTGCCCGTCGTCGACGGCGCAATGACACTCGGGACCTGGCAATCGATCGTCCTCATCGACCCCAACGAGGACAACCCGCAACGAACCGTGGTTGTTTCGTTCATCGAGGGCTGAACGCGCCGGTTGCTTTTGGCCTTATCGGTGTCGAGTCGCCATAATGCCGGACCTCATGGATCAAGTTTCCCTTTCTGCAACCAAGCGCGTCGTGTCGGGGACCCGGCCGGCTCGCCGACTCCGCCGCGAGAACCTCGTTCCCGCCGTCGTGTACGGCCGTGACCAGGAGACGCTGTCGGTGACGGTCAACCGTCGCGACCTGTATGCCGCTCTCCACACCGATGCCGGTCTCAACGCCATCATCGACCTCGACGTCGACGGATCCTCACTTCTCACCGTCGCTCGCGAGGTGCAGCGTCACCCGGTGCGTGGCGACATCTCTCACCTCGACTTCATCACCGTCGACCTGACTCGCGCCATCCAGGCCGAGGTCGGCATCGACTACGTCGGCACCCCGGCCGGTGTCCGCGAGGACGAGGGTGTCGTCGAGACCATCGACAACACCGTTCTCATCGAGGCGCTGCCAACCGAGATCCCGTCGAGCATCGAAATCTCCATCGAGCATCTCTACATCGGTGACACGCTCACCCGTGGCGATCTGCCCACCATCGAGGGTGTGACCTACGTCGATCCTGAGGACCGACCGTTGCTGACGGTCGTTGCTCCCAGGGTCGAGGAGGAAGAGGAAGTGCCCGAGGAGCTCGAGGAGGGCATGGAGCTCCTGGAGGGCGAAGAGGAGTCCGCCGACGGGGATGCCGACGAGGCCGGGGACGAGGGCTAGTCGCCCGAACGTCACTTCCGGTCGTCGTTGGGCTCGCCAACCCGGGCAGCCGCTACGACGGGACCCGTCACAACATCGGCGGCGATGCCGTCCGCCTTGCTGCCAAACGTTCGTCCGGATCCCTGAAACGCGCCCCGCGACTGATCCGCGCCGACATCGACACGATCCATATCGATGGATCGCGAGGGATCCTCGCCGTGCCCCGGGTCTTCATGAACGAGTCGGGACGGGCCGTCGTACCGCTGGTCCGCTACTACCGGGTCCCCGGTGAACGGCTTCTCGTCGTCCACGACGACATCGACCTTCCCTTCGGGAAGCTGCGTGCCCAGCGTGGTGGCGGCCACGGGGGCCACAACGGCGTGCGCTCGGTTGCCCGGATGCTCGGTGACGCCGACTTCTGGCGGCTGAAGATCGGGGTCGGTCGGCCACCGGGCCGCATGAACCCGGCCGACTATGTGCTGAAGCGTTTCACCGCGGCCGAACAACCAGAGATCGACGTCACCGTTCAGTACGCCGCCGACCTCATCGAGCAGTTCATCACCGATTCGGGTGAGGAGATCCGGGAACGAGCCGGCCAGTTGAGCAACGGCGACGACTGACGCCAGACTGGGTGGACGCGAGCGAGGAGACCCGGTGTACGTCGGAGCCATCGATCAAGGGACCACGAGCACCCGTTTCGTGGTGGTGGACGAATCCGGGGCCATCGTCGCCATCGATCAGATGGAGCATCTTCAGATCCAACCTCGGCCGGGATGGGTCGAGCACGATGCCGCCGAGATTTGGGCGAACACCGAGCGAGTGATCGCCGCGGCGCTGGCCAAAGCCGGCATCGACGCGTCTCAACTCGCCGGGGTGGGGATCACCAACCAGCGGGAGACCACGCTGCTGTGGGATGCGGTCACCGGTGAGCCCGTCCACAACGCAATCGTGTGGCAGGACACGCGCACTGATCGGCTCGTCGACGCGCTCGGAGGCGACGCGGGGCCCGACAGACTGCGCGAGATCACCGGGCTCCCGCTCGCCACGTACTTCGCTGGGCCCAAGGTTCGATGGCTGCTCGACGAGGATGCCGAGCTCGCCGAACGGGCCGCCTCCGGAGGGCTTCGGTTCGGGACCATGGACTCGTGGGTCCTGTGGAAGCTGACGGGGCGCCATGTCACCGATGTCACCAACGCCAGTCGCACCCTCCTGATGGACCTGGGCACCCTCGACTGGTCTGACGAGGCGCTCGATGTGATTGGTGTTCCCAGATCTCTGTTGCCGGAGATCGTTCCATCGGTAGGCACGATCGGAACCGGCACCGGAGTGCTCGATGGTGTTCCCATCGCAGGCGTCCTCGGCGATCAGCAGGCAGCGTTGTTCGGCCAGACGTGTTTCACCCCCGGGGAGGCCAAGAACACGTACGGCACGGGTTGCTTCATGCTCCTCAACACCGGAACCGAAGCCGTCGCCTCCGAGCAGGGCCTTCTGACCACCGTCGGGTATCAGATCGCCGACGCCGCCCCCGTCTACGCCCTCGAGGGATCCGTCGCCATCGCCGGCGCTGCGGTCCAGTGGTTGAGGGACAACCTGCGACTCATCTCTTCGGCGCCCGAGGTGGAGGAGCTGGCGACGTCCGTCGAGGACCACGGTGGCGTGTACTTCGTTCCCGCCTTCTCCGGGCTCTTCGCCCCGCACTGGCGCAGCGACGCCCGCGGCGCCATCGTCGGCCTCACCCGCTATGCCGAAGCCGGTCACATCGCCAGGGCGACGCTTGAAGCCGTTGCCTTCCAGACCCGTGACGTCCTCGACGCCATGCGCGCCGATTCGGGAGTCGACTTGTCGGCGCTCAAGGTCGATGGGGGGATGGTGGCAACGAAACGCTGATGCAGTTCCAGGCAGACATCCTTGGTGTCCCGGTGATTCGGCCGACCATCACCGAATCGACCGCTCTTGGCGCCGCCTACGCCGCCGGGTTGGCCATGGGGTTCTGGGGAGGGCTTGACGAGCTCTCGGAGCACTGGGAAGAGGACCGCCGCTTCGAGCCGACACTCCCGGTTGACAAACGGGAGGAGCGCCACACCGAGTGGCAAAAGGCCATCACCAGGACCCTCGACTGGGCGTGAACCGGAGTCTGGGCCGGTTGGCACCTAGCATCCCGCCTGTCGGCGACCCAGAGGCTTCGTGAACCTTCCCAATCTCCTTGCGTACACCCGGACGGCGGCCGCACCAGTCGTCCTCGGGCTGATCATCGCCGAGCAATACGGTGTTGCCGTCGTCGTGTTCACGTTTGCGGCCGTCACCGACTTCGCCGACGGCTACCTGGCACGCCGCTGGCAGGTGACCACGGTGCTCGGGGCGTTCCTCGACTCCGTTGCAGACAAGGCCCTGGTGACGGGAGCCCTTGTCGCTCTCCTCCAGGTGAACCGGATGTGGGCCTGGGCCGCGTTCGTCATCATCATCAGAGAACTGGCCGTGATGGCACTGCGCGGAGTGGCTGCCATGGACAAAGAGGCGATCCCGCCATCCGTGTGGGGCAAGCTCAAGGCGGTCGTCCAGTTCGTTGCCATCGGTTCGGCCATGGTGAGGCCTGTCGAGCAGTGGGGATCGTTCTATCCGGATGAGTGGCTGATGCTGATCGCCATCGGCGTGACGGTCGCCTCCGGCGTCGACTACTTCGTCAAGGCCGGGCGGATGCTGAGGAGCACATGAAGAGTGGCGTCTTCGTCACGGGTGGCACCGGGTTCATCGGTGGCGCCCTTCTCTCACGCATAACGGACGGCTCGGGATGGGTGAAGGCTCTGGCCCGGAGCCGGACCGGGGGAGAGACGGTGGCCGGTCTCGGGGCGCTCCCGGTGATCGGAGACCTCTTCGACACCGACGCCCTCCGCGAGGGCATGGACGGGTGTGGCCTGGTCTATCACGTCGCCGGCGTCAACCAGATGTGTCCGACCTACGCCGCCGAGATGTATCGCTCCAACGTCGAGGGGACGCGCAACGTCATCGCGATGGCGGCGGATGCGGGAGTCGATCGGGTGGTGTACACGTCGTCGGCGGCGACGATCGGGGAAGTGCATGGCACCGTTGGCGACGAGGGCTCGCCGCATCGGGGCACGTACCTGTCGGATTACGAGCAGTCGAAACACGAAGCAGAGACCGTGGCGATGGAGACCGCCGCCGAACTGGGGGTGGACCTCGTCATGGTGAACCCGTCGTCGGTCCAGGGCCCGGGCCGGGCGACGGGATCGGCGCGTCTCCTCCTGTACCCGCTCACCCGCCGCTTCCCGCTGCTCGTGTCGACCCACCTCAGCGTCCTCGACATCGACGACTGCGTGGCGGGTCACCTGCTCGCAGCCGATCGAGGAGACAGTGGGCGTCGATACCTCCTGAACGGTGCCACGCTGACGACGGGCGAAGCGGTCGCTCTGCTCGCCGACCTGATCGGCTCGTGGCGGCTTCCCATCCCGATTCCCCGGTTCGTTGCCGGATCGCTGGGGATGTCACTGGCCCGCGTGGCGGCGAGTAGGCCCGACCCGCTGCTGTGTCCGGCGATGGTGCGCACCCTGCTCCACGGTCACCGGTACGACGGGTCCCTGGCCGTTCGGGGTCTCGGTCTCGAGTACACGCCGATCCGACGGACGCTCGACCGCACCATCCGCTGGCTGGTCGATTTCGGTTTCGCCTACAAGAAGCTGCCCGGCTACCCGAAGCTCTCGGCGTGATCGAGCCGCTCGCCGTTCGCCGCTCGGACCTCGAGGAGTACGCGGTGGCTCTCGGCAGTGTGTGCGCCGAGGTGTTCGACGACGCCGTCTCGATCATCTGGAAGGGATCGGCCTACAAGCCGTGGGATGGTCCGTATGACTTCCTCCCCGGTCTCTCCGATCTCGATGTCCATGTGTACCGGACTGCTGCAGTCCTCAATCCGTGGAGTGCCCGGCGGCGCATCTTCCGGGAGTTGGGGAGCCCACCGGGCAACACCCCGCTTCAGCTCATGGTTCTCGATGTGAACCGCCTCCCCGACCCCTGGTCGCTGTTCCACGGTGGCTACCGCGTGCTCGAGGGCGACGAGCCACCGGTGGCGGTGACGACACCAGGTGAGGTCAGAGCCCGTGACGTGCGTGATCTTGGCGGCGCCGCGGCCCAGGCCGAGTCCGTCGCGGCCGGTGTCATCGATCGCCCGGACGATCAGCTCTGGGCGTACCTGGTGCGGACTCGATGGATGTTCCCATCGACGCTCACCCGGTGCGCCACCGTCGCCGGACTCGATCCGGTGGGGGTGTGGACGATGAACCGCACCAGCCTCCTCGAGGCGGTCGCCGGCGTCGGTGAGCTCACCCCGGTGCGCGATGCGGTCCTCAGCTATTTCGAAGCCGCGCTCACCGCCGGTGCAGTCCCGGGTAACGGCCTTGCTGCCGAACTCGCCCTCCGTGCCGGTCACGCCCTCCTTCTCGAAGCCGACGCCTGGTTCAACCGCCGCACCGGTTAGCGTTGCCGCCGTGGTGACGCCGCTGGCCCGGTTTCTGGACCGCTGGACCGCTGATCGTCTCCCGGACACCCCCGGTCGATGGGTGATTCCGGGGCCCGCGCGCGCCCTCACCATCGCTCGTCTCTCCGTTGTGCGCCGTCCCCTCCTTGCTGTCACCCCCACCGAACGCGACGCAGAGGATCTCGTCGACGATCTCCGGCTCTTTATCGACGATCCGTTGCTGTTGCCGGCATGGGAGACCTTGCCCTTCGAGCACGTGTCACCGAACGTCTCGACGATGGCGCATCGGGCCGAGGCCATCGATGCGCTGCGCGCCGGGCTCGGTGTCGTCGTGGGGTCGGTGCGGGCCGTCGCCCAACGGGCATCGCCATCTCCGTCTGCACCGGTGGTGGTGCGTCGTGGCGACACCGTGGAACTGGCCGATCTGGTCGACGCCCTCGCAGGACTGGGGTATCACCGCACAGATCGGGTGGAAGCCCGCGGTGAGTTCGCGGTCCGTGGCGGCATCGTCGACGTGTTCGGCGCCCACGGCGATCTGCCGATCCGCGTCGACATGTGGGGTGACGAGGTCGACGAGCTTCGCCGGTTCAATCCCTCTGACCAGCGGTCGTTCGAGGACGCCGAGCTGGTCGTCGCCTATCCGGCTCGCGAGTTTCGTCCCGACGACGACATCCGGGCAGCGGCACGCCGGTTGCTGTCGTCCGAGCCGTGGGCGGCGGCGACGTGGGATCGTGTCGCCGAAGGAGTTGTCTTCCAGGGCATCGAGTCATGGATGCCGTGGCTCGCACCCGAAGCATCGATCCTCGACGGCCTCTCGGCAGACGTGGTCCTGTTCGAGCCCCACCGTGCGGAGTCACGAAGTGGTGAGCTCGTCGAGGAGGAGCGCTCGCTGGCGGAGGCGCTGGCGACCACGTGGGGCCCGGACGCCCCGGCCGCCGGGGACCATCCGCCGCTCTATCTCGGGCTCGAGCGTGTGTTGCGTGATGCCACGGTCTTGCAGGCGCCGGCGGTTCCCAGCGGACCCGGCGACGTGGGCATCGAGGTGCGTGGCCTGGATGCAACGGCGGGCGATCCGGAGTCGGTGGCCGCAGCGTTGCGGCGGCTCACGTCCCGCGGCTTCGACGTCGTCGTCGCCATGGACGGCGAAGCCGCCGCAGAGCGGGTCGGTCGCGTTCTCGGTGAGAACGACTTCTTCCTCGCGGGTGACGAGCACCTCCTGTCGATGGGCATCCACCACGGGTTCGTCGTGCCGGACCTGCGGCTCGCTGTGCTCGGAGAGCGCGAGATCGCCGGTCGCCGTCGTGCCCACCGCAGGGTGGGGCGCCGCCGCGCAGTCACCGGCGACGCCTATCGCGATCTCGAGCCTGGCGATCACGTGGTCCACCATCACCATGGCATCGGGCGGTTCGAAGGTCTCGTGCAACGGTCCATGGCCGGGGTCGAGCGCGACTACCTGCTGATCTCGTATCAGAAGGGCGACAAGTTGTATGTGCCCACGGATCAGCTGGCGGCAGTCCGCAAGTACACCGGCGGCGAGAAGCCCCGCTTGTCACGCATGGGGGGCACCGACTGGTCCGAAACCCGCAGCAAGGTCCGCAAGGCAGTGGCCATCGTCGCCGAGGAGGTGGTCAAACTCCACAGGGAGCGGGCAGGCGTGGTGGGGTTCCGCGCCGACCCCGACGACCCCTGGCAGCAGGAGTTCGAGGCGTCCTTCCCGTTCGAGGAAACGCCAGATCAGCTCACTGCCATCACCGATGTGAAGACGGACATGGAGTCGGAGCAGGTGATGGACCGCCTCATCTTCGGGGACGTCGGATTCGGGAAGACCGAGGTCGCCATGCGAGCCATGTTCAAGACCGTGCGCTCGGGGAAGCAAGCCGCCCTCCTGGTCCCCACGACACTCCTCGCCCAGCAGCACCACGCAACGATGGAAGATCGGTTCGGCCCATATCCCGTGCGGGTCGAGTCACTGTCACGGTTCCTCACCACCGCCCAGCAGAAGGCCGTGATCCGCGGCATGGCGGACGGTTCTGTCGATCTCGTGATCGGCACTCACCGCCTCTTGTCGGAGGACGTGGAATTCAAGAACCTCGGTCTGCTCGTCATCGACGAGGAGCAGCGGTTCGGGGTGGCGGCGAAGGACCGGCTCAAGCGTCTCCGGACGTCGGTCGACGTGCTCACCCTCACCGCGACGCCGATTCCGCGAACGCTCGAGATGGCGCTCACCGGCATCCGTGAGGTCAGTCACATTCGCACCCCGCCCGAGGACCGTCACCCGATCCTCACCTATGTGGGGTCGTACGACTCACAGGCGGTGTCGGCTGCCATCCGTCGCGAGATGCTGCGCGAAGGGCAGGTGTTCTACGTTCACAACCGGATCCAGTCGATCGATCTGGCCGTGGCCCGTCTCCGCGACCTGGTGCCGGATGCCAGGTACGCCATCGCCCACGGCCGGATGTCGGAAGGGCAGCTCGAGCAGGTGATGTTCGACTTCTGGAATGGCGACTACGACGTCCTGGTCGCCACCACGATCATCGAGTCGGGCCTCGACCTTCCCCAGGTGAACACCCTCATCGTCGAGCGTGCCGATCTCCTCGGGCTGGCCCAGTTGTACCAGCTGCGAGGGCGGGTCGGCAGGTCGAGCCAGCGTGCCTATGCCTACCTGTTCCACCCCGAGGAGGAGCGTTTGTCGGAGGAGGCGTATCGGAGGCTCGAGGCGATCGGCGAGTACAGCGACCTCGGGTCCGGCTTCCAACTGGCGATGCGAGACCTGGAGATTCGTGGCGCCGGCAGCATCCTGTCCGAGGTCCAGTCTGGCCACATTGCCGCTGTGGGGTTCGATCTCTATGTGGAGCTGGTAGCGGATGCCGTCGATGAGTTGCGCGGCGTGGAGGCGCCCGAAGAGCCTGCCGACGTGCGCATCGATCTCCCGATCGATGCCCATCTTCCCGCCGACTATGTGCCAGACATGGATTCCCGGCTCGAGGCGTATCGCCGGCTGGCGGCCGCTCAAGAGCCAGAGACCATTGCCGACGTGTTGCGCGAGTGGGGTGATCGCTTCGGGCCGTTGCCCCCTGAGGCAGAAGGGCTGATCACCGTCGCCCACCTCCGTGTCGAGGCACGAGCGAGGGGGATCACCGAGATCGTCAAAGCTCGAAACGAGATCCGCCTGGCACCCGTCGACCTCAAGCAGTCCGAGGAGGTTCGGCTGGCTCGACTCCAGCCTCGTTCGGTGGTTCGGAACCAGACCGTGTACCTGCCGGCACCGCGAACCGACCCGGCGAACACCCTGCTCGAGTTTCTCCGTACAATGTGGCCGCTGTGAGATCCCGTTTCCTGCTGCCGCTCATCCTCGTCGCGCTCATCGCCGTCGGGTGCTCCGACGCGGCGAACCCCGTGGTGGCGACCGTCAACGACACCGACATCTACCTCGAGGATGTCGAATCCCTCCGCCCCATCTACGGAACAGGCCCGGTCATCGATCTGGCTGCCCTCATCGGTGACACGACCATCGGCGAGCAGTTGCGGTCGGACACGTCCGTGCTCGTGTGGCGCCAGGCCATGCTCGACCGCCTCACCACCGACTTCGGAGTGAGTGTCACCGACGCCGAAGTGGCCTCGATCGCGGCGCAGATGGATTTGATGGACACCAGTGGCTTCGCCGTGCCGATCAACGCCGAAGCCGTCCGGGCATTCGATGCAACGGTCGAGGCGATTCGCAGGAACGCCCTCGACAACCTGCTCGACACCGAGACCCTCGGACCGCTCTACGAACAGCAGCCGACCGAGTTCGTTACCGTCTGTGTTCGACATGTTCTCGTCGGGACCCGTGGCGAGGCCGAGACGGTGGTCTCGAGGCTCACCGATGGCGAGGACTTCGGGACCGTTGCCACCGACGTGTCTACCGACACCGTCCCCGATGGGGACCTCGGCTGCCGGTCGGCATCGGCCTACGTGCCGGAGTTCGCCGCGGCGTCGGCGAGTGCTCCGTTGGACACGGTGTTCGGGCCGGTCGAGACCCAGTTCGGGTTTCACGTGATCGTGGTCTACGACAGGACGGCGCCGACCGATCTCGCCGATCTGGTCGACAAGGCGGAGACGTTCGTTCCCGAACAGCTGCAACGAGACCTGTTCGCCGAGTGGTTCAACCGGGCGATCATCGAGGCCGACGTCGTCGTCACGCCCTGGCTCGGTACGTGGGTGCCGGAAGCCCAGGGCATCTCGCCACCCGGGTGACGACCTTCATCACGATCGTCGGGCTGGGACCCGCCGGGCTCGACCGCCTGTCGTCCGACGTTCGACGCCTGCTGACGGCGCCCGACGTGACAGTGTTCCTCCGGACACGGGCGCACCCCGCCGCCGCCGAGCTGCTGGAGATTCGCGACGACATCGTCGCCGGTGACGACCTCTATGACGCTGCCGACGACTTCGAGCAGGTCTATGGGGCGCTCGCCGATCGGGTGCTGGCGGGCGATGGGCATGTGGTCTACGCGGTGCCGGGAAGCGCCACGGTCGGGGAGCGATCGGTGACCGAGGTGAAGCGACGGGCAGGCTCGACTCCCGTCGAGGTGGTGCCCGGGGAGTCGTTCCTCGAACTTGCCTTCGAGCGTGCCGAGGTCGACCCGATCGCCGATGGTGTTCAGGTCGTCGACGGGCGAGCGTTGCCCGACCCGTTGCCATTCCACGTTGCGACGATCATCACTCAGGTCGATCGTCCCGAGGTCCTCGCAGACGTGGCAACCCGGCTCGGGCAGGTGCTGCCTCCTGACTTCAGGCTCATGGTGCTCGACTCGCTTGGGTCTGATGACGAGCGGGTCTCCGACGTCGCCCTGTCTGCCCTGACGACCGAACCATGCGGGCCCCGGACCTCGCTCGTCGTCCCGGCAGCTGCTGTGGGCTGGCATGGGCTCGTTCACACCAACCGGCGGTTGCGCCAGGAGTGCCCGTGGGATGCCAAACAGACGCACCGCTCCCTCGTCTCCCACCTCATCGAAGAGACGTTCGAGGCCGCCGAAGCCATCGACCGGCTCGGCTCCGAGGCGCCTGGTGGCGATCCCGACTTCGGCGAGTATGCGGTGGTCGAGGAGGAGCTCGGCGACGTGCTGCTGCAGGTGGTCTTCCATGCCACGCTGGCGAGAGAGGTGGGCGCCTTCGATGTCGAAGAGGTCGCTGAGGCGATTCGCCGCAAGCTCGTCCACCGTCACCCTCATGTATTCGGTGATGTCACTGCGGACAGCGCCGACGAAGTCCTCGTCAATTGGGAGCGGATCAAGGCCGAGGAGAAGCAGAGGGCCTCGCTGATGGATGACGTCCCGCCGACCCTGCCCGCGTTGTCGCGGGCCGAGAAGCTGCAGCGCCGTGCTGCCAGCGTCGGTTTCGACTGGGACGACCTCGGTCCGGTCCTCGACAAGATCAGCGAGGAGATGGACGAGCTCACCGCGGCCGTGGGCGACCATGACGCTGCCACCCACGAGTTGGGCGATGTCCTGTTCGCCGTCACGAACCTTGCACGCAAGCTCGGCATCGATGCCGAAACCGCTCTGCGCATCGCCAATGAGCGGTTCGCTTCCCGCTTCCGCTACGTCGAGGCGAGTGCTGTGGCAGAGGAGCGGTCTCTGGAGGAGATGACCCTCGAAGAGATGGATCAGCTGTGGGACGCAGCCAAGGGGGCCGAGGGTGCAGCGGTGCGTCCCGCTGGCGACATGAGCTGATATCGTCCCGTCTGTGGTGACCCAAATCAACTCCGTGCACGCGCGCGAGATCCTCGACTCTCGCGGGAATCCGACCATCGAAGCCGAAGTCCACCTCGACGGTGGCGCCTTCGGCCGAGCCGCCGTTCCGTCCGGTGCCTCCACCGGAGCCCTTGAGGCCAATGAGCTCCGTGACGGCGGCGAGCGCTACCAGGGCAAGGGGGTGAGGACGGCGGTCGCCAACGTCGTCGACACGATTGCGCCTGCCCTCGTCGGCGTCGACGTCACCCGGCAGGAGGCCATCGATCAGATCATGCTGGATCTCGATGGCACTCCGAACAAGGAGACACTGGGCGCCAACGCCATCCTCGCCGTGTCGCTGGCTGCGGCCCGCGCCGCCGCGGCCGGCACCGGGATGCCGCTCTTCAGGTACCTGGGAGGCACGTCGGCTCGCACACTCCCGGTGCCGTGCCTCAACGTGCTCAACGGTGGCGCCCACGCCGCCAACTCCGTCGACATCCAGGAATTCATGCTCGTCCCTGCCGGGTTCCCGAGTTTCAGCGAGGCGTTGCGTGCCGGTGTCGAGGTGTATCACACCCTCAAGAAGGTGCTCGCCGGGAACGGTCTCGCCACCAACGTCGGAGACGAGGGCGGGTTTGCCCCCGATCTCCCCGAGGATCGGGCCGCACTCGAGATCCTCGCCGAGGCGATCTCGGCCGCCGGCTACGACCTTGGTGAGCAGTTCGCTCTGGCGCTCGACGTCGCCGCCACCGAGATCTATCGCGAAGGCCACTACCAGCTGGGCTCACAACGGTTGACCAGTGGCGAGATGATCGACTACCTCGCCGGGCTGGCCGGCGAGTTCCCGCTCGTGTCCATCGAGGACGGTCTCGACGAGGCCGACTGGGATGGCTGGAAGGCCCTCACCGAGCAACTCGGCACCGCCACTCAGCTGGTAGGTGACGATCTGTTCGTGACCAACGAGGAGATCCTTCGCAAAGGCATCAACCGCGGCGTCGCCAACGCCGTCCTGATCAAGGTCAACCAGATCGGGACGCTGTCAGAGACGCTGCATACGATGGAGCTGGCCCACACCAACGGCTACGGCCGCATGGTGAGCCACCGCTCGGGTGAGACCGAGGACAGCTTCATCGCCCATCTTGCGGTGGCAACCAACGCCGGTCAGATCAAAACGGGTGCGCCGGCCCGTGGTGAGAGGACCGCCAAGTACAACCAGCTGCTCCGCATCGAGGAGACGCTGGGAAGCGAAGCGCGATATGCGGGGTGGAGTCCGTTCCGGAAGAGCTCGGGATGAGCGAGCGCCGGTTGCCGGCCGTCCTCGTCGTGTTGCTCGTCGGAGGAGCCTTCGTGCTCGCCGCACTGGTCCCGTTCCGTCAGGCCATGGCACAACGCAGCCAGGTCGACCTCACCGAGCGCCAGCTCGAACTGCTCGTCGCCGAGAACGAGGCTCTCGAAGCCGAACTCGAATCGCTCCACAGCCTCGATGGCATCGAGCGCATCGCACGGGAGCGCCACGGACTGGTCTTCCCCGGCGAGCAGTCCTTTGTCGTCGTGGAGCCCGAAGGTGACGTCGCGACCGGTGAGCCGACCGGCCCCGAATCGTTCCCTGAGGCTCGACCGTGGTGGCAACGGGCCTGGGACTTCATCACAGGGCGAGATCTCGTCGACGAGCCCTGACTCTCCCAACGGATCGCCCGTGCGGGCACGCTCGCGGCCGGTGGCGCCAGTAACACGTCCCCGGGGCCCTCGTCTCGGTGGCTGATGCCAAAGGCCGCGTTGGGCCAAACGGCCCTGGGGAGCCGCGGAGACGGCCCACCACAATGATGGGTGAGGCGACCTGGGGAGGCATCCATGATGCGAGCTGCTGTCTTGGCGATCGTGGTCGTGTTGGTCGGTTGCTCAAGCGGAGCCGGCTCCGGGACGACCGAAGTCGTCACCTCGACGACAGACGCCGTGACGACGACGACCAGTGCCGTCACGACGACGACTGAGACCGATCCGTCCGATATCAGCGAGCCATGGGATCTCGTGTGGTTCAGTGACTCCACAGGCTGGGGTGTCGCAGACTTGTGGGGAGAAAGGATCGGGGAGGAGTTCGGCGTCGAAGTTCGCGTCCATGACTACGCCACGGGCAACCTCAGCGCGGTGAGAGTGCTCCAATGGATCGCCGATGAAGACGCTACGCGTCCCGAGCTTCGAGAGCTGCTCGGCGATGCAG
>JABDIW010000121.1 GCA_013003515.1 Acidimicrobiia bacterium | reverse complement strand
GTCGACGATGAGCTCCCCAACGCCTTCGTGGAACTCAACTACCCGCTGCCGGTCGAGGACCCATCGACGATCGGCGCGCTGCGCCGCGAGGTGGCATTCGGTATCGGCATGAACATCGTCATCACCCGGCTCCAGGAGGACGCGCTGCGCGGCGAAGTCCCGTTCTTCGACCCGTCCTTTGCCGCCAATCCGTTGGTGCGGGCGCAGCAGAGCCCGGGTCTCGCCACCTCCGCAGAGCCCGAGGAGCTCGCCGCAGCGACAGAGGGCCTCCTCACCGAGGTGGAACGGGCGATCCGCTTCGGGTTCAGCGAGGACGAGCTCAACAGAGCCGTCACCGATTTCCGGCAATCGGTCGACCTCGCCCTTGCCTCAGCGGACTCGACGCAGGACTGGGAGTTCGCCTCGTACTACGTCCAGCACTACCTGGGGACGACGCCGATACCCGACGCCCAGACCGCGCACGACATCTCCAGCGAGATCCTCGATCAGATGACCGTGGGCCAGGTGGCCGACACCTTCCGGGCAACGGTTACTGCCACCGAGCCACTCATCATCGTCGCGGGCCCCGCTGCCGCAGCCGATGTCATCCCCACCGATGCCGAGCTGATGGCCATCTACACCACAGTCCTGACATCGGAAATCGAGCCACGCCAGGACACCGGAGAGATCGCCGACGGTCTCATGGCAGCACCCGCACCCGTCGACATCGTGAGCCGGTCCGAGTTGTTCCCTCTGGACATCACGGTGCTCGAGCTCGAGAACGGCGTCACCCTGGCCCACCTCCAGACCGACATTGCCGCCGGCTTTGTCACCTTTGGCGCCATCAGCGCTGGGGGATGGTCGATCGCACCCGACGCCGACGTCACGGAGACCCAATACGGGCCTGGCATCGTCGCTCGATCCGGGGTCGCCGGATTCGACCAGGTCGAGCTGGAGCGAATCCTGTCCGGCACCACCGCCGGAGCGGCCCCCTATGTCGACATCACCAGCGAAGGCTGGTTCGGTGGCGCCGCCACGGGAGACCTCGAGATCCTGTTCCAGCTGGTTCACCTGTACATGACGAGACCTCGCCTCGATCCGGCGGCGTTCGAGATCTTCGACAGTGAGGTGAGACCGCTCGTCG
>JABDIW010000104.1 GCA_013003515.1 Acidimicrobiia bacterium | reverse complement strand
GTGGTCGATCTCGAGTGTCACGGTCCCGAGGAACAGCACGACGAACCCGTAGTAGATGGCGGCGTGCATCAGGCCGGCCTCGCGGTCCTCGAGAAGCGTCTTCATGGAGACGGCCTTCTGGAACTCGATCAGCCGCTTCCGCCACAGCCCGGATCTGCGATCCGCTGCACCCCTGCTCCAACTCGCCGCTCGCTGCGCGAACAGGTAGATCGACAGCCCGAGGAACACGGCGACGGACACATAGAAGAGGGCCTTGAGAACTCCGGGGATGTTCCCGAAGACGTGGCGTCCGATCTCGACCGAGGGCTCGTCCGGGAGGGAGCCCAGCCACCACAAGAACAGGGTGCCGGCGACGCTGAGGCCGGCCAGCCACATGAGGGCGGTGTAGATCGGGGGTCGACGCACTGCGGGAGCCTCGGTGGCTTGCTCCTCGGTGCTTTGCGCCATGGTGGGACGCTATCAGAAACGCCGCTGGGGTTGACGTGACCCCGAGCGGTAGCTTGGGGTGATGGAGGCACCCCGCCTGATCCTCGTCACCGGCATCCCCGGAGCCGGCAAGACCACGGTGTGTCGTGAGGCCGCCGGTCTCCTACCTCGAGCTGCTCACATCGAAGCGGACGCACTCAGCGACATGGTGGTCGGCGGGCGTGTTCTGCCGGGTGAGGAGCCGGAGGCGGAGTCGGGAGCTCAGCTGGAGCTGCGAACCCGCAACGTGGCCGCCCTGGCCGAGAACCTTCTTCTCGCCGGGTTCACGGTGTTCATCGACGACGTGGTGACCGGCAACCACAGGCTCGACGGCTACCTCGAGGCCCTGTGGATCGCCCCGGACGAGATCGTGGTGCTGGCCCCTGCCGTGGAGGTGGCTCTGTCACGGGACAGGCACCGACCCGACAAGACGGTTGCCGAGAGGTGGGCCCACCTCGATGGCCGGCTCCGCTCCGAGTTGGCTGACGTCGGAGTGTGGCTGGACACCTCGGAGATGAGCGTGACAGCCACTGTGACCGCAGTCCTGGCGGCCTGTGACCTCGACGGCGCCTAGAACGGGTCGGTGGGCCCGATCTCGGCCCACTTGGTGGTGGTGAACCCGTCGGTTTGGGAGATCGAGATCCACCACCGGCCCCGCTGGGGGTGGAAGTTGGCGATGTCGGGGATGGTGTCCCCGTCGTAGTCACCGAGGAGGTGCGGCCCCCAGCCCGAACCAGTGCCGAACTGCGCCCACAGCTGCGAGTCGAACGTCGACCCCGTGGAGCTCGAGATCCACCAGCGTTTGAGCAGCGGGTGGTAGTTGGCGATGTCATCGAGGCCGTCGTCGTCGAAGTCGCCGGCTATTGCTGCAGTCCATCCCGACTTGGTGCCAAACGTGGCGAACACCGACGAGACGAAGCCAGTGACTGCGTCACC
>JABDIW010000068.1 GCA_013003515.1 Acidimicrobiia bacterium | reverse complement strand
GCCCCCGAGGGCGCGCGGGGCCGTTCTCGTGCACTGGCGCCCGCCTCTTTCCAGCCGGCCGGCATGAGTGCTAGGCTCGATGCCAGCAGTCAATGTGACTCTGGCGTGTGCTTCCGGGACCCTGTGGTCCCGGCGCCGGCCCATAGAGAAGGGGGACCAGATGCAGAACAGCTTGAATCCTTGGCAGTGGACGATCGGCACCGCCTTGCGGCTTGCCCTGGCGGTCATCCTGGTGGTCACGGCCCTCACTCTCCCGGCAGCCGCCCAGGAGACGGAGGAGCCGGAGGAGGGAGAGACCTTCGAGGAGGAGATCACCGTGACCTCGCGCAAGCGCGAGGAGACGGTACAGGACGTGCCGTTCTCCGTCGCCGCGCAGACCGAGGAGAACCTGCGCGCCCGCGGCGCCGAGTCCATCGAGGACATCTCGGCCAACGTCGCCGGCTTCAACGTGCAGAACCTGGGCCCGGGCCAGAGCCAGGTAGCCATGCGCGGCATCTCCTCGGGTCAGATCGTGCGCGACCAGCCCGGCGTCAAGGAACAGGTGGGCATCTACCTGGACGAGTCGGTCATCTCGCTCTCCCTGTTCACACCGGATCTCGACCTCTTCGACATGAACCGCGTCGAGGTGCTGCGCGGCCCGCAGGGCACGCTGTTCGGCTCGGGCTCGCTTTCGGGCACGGTGCGCTACATCACCAACCAGCCCGAGATCGGCGTCTCCGACTCGGTGGGCGAGTTCAGCCTGTCGACGATCACCGACGGTGGCGTCGGCGGCAGCGTCAAGGTGGCCACCAACGTGCCGCTGGGCGACACCTCGGCCCTGCGGCTGACCGCCTACTACACCAGCTACGGCGGCTTCATGGACGCCCTGCAGCCGGACTTCTCGGTCGACGAGGACGTCAACACCGGCGACCGCACCGGCATCCGGCTGGCGATCCGCGCCGAGCCCAACGAGAACCTGACCATCACTCCTCGGATCATCTACCAGGAGCTGGACATGGACGGCTGGAACCGGATCGACGTGTTCAACATCCTGGCCAACCCGTTCACCACCAGCCGCCCGCCGGTGACCCTGGGCGAGCGCCAGCTGTTCACCCAGTTCGAGGAGGACACCACCGACGACTTCCTGCTCGCCGACCTGAACATCGAGTACAGCTTCGGCGACAAGGTGTTCACCTCGATCACCTCGATCACCGATCGCGACATCACGGTGATCCGTGACGCCACTGCGT
>JABDIW010000006.1 GCA_013003515.1 Acidimicrobiia bacterium | reverse complement strand
TGGGAGTTTCTTCGCCGTGACGATTCCGCTCCCTAGGTGGTTGGAGACCTTTCGGTCTCCTTTCGAAGACCTTGCGATCTCCGATCGCCCGGCTTCGGTCGTTGCCTTCACCCCGAAAGGTTCCGGCCCCGCTTCCGCAGAGCGTCCGATAGATATCGTCGGCTCGAAGCGGAACCTTGAGCCGGTTCTCAACCCATCATCGTCATCGCCAGTTCCGGCTGCAGCAGGAATGGGGTCAGGAACGACGGGATGTTCGAGAACGGCAACACGTCGGGATGCAGATCGATCCCGAGCTGGTCTCTCATGAAGACCCGACGGGCTTCGATGCGGGCCCAGGCGTCTGGGTAGCGATCTGCAAACTCCGAGCGGAGCTCCTCGTCGGCGAGGGCGACGCCGTCTTCGATGTTCGTCGTGAAGTACTCGGTGCCGGTTGCCGGGATGACGTCCACCTGGAATGCCATGCCCGACTGCAGGCGGATCTCCGACCCCTTCGAGATGGGCGAGTTCACCCACTCGTCGAGGTGGATCTGGTGCCCGGCGTTGAGGAAGATCCCGAAGAACGGATCGCCCAGATGTCTCTCGATGATGTCGTGGAGGGCGCCGCCCGTTTGGCCGATGTGAAGCGCCTCGAGCCATTCCACGATGGCTGCGAAATACGGTGCAACGAGCTTGTCGATGTAGTCGCCGACCTCCGGGTGCAGCTCGTCCTCGCTCTCGACGACGAATCCGGCCCTGCAGTTGAGGGCACCCCAAACCCCGTAGGCGACCGTGAACCGGTCGCCTCGCTCGATCGGCCTGTCTCCGGGGCTGAGGAGCCCGAGGGACGCCCGATCGCCGGCGGTCAACATCAGATGGCATGACAGAGGCATGCCGTTCCACCGGAGAAGAGCGACGGCATCGCTTTCGCGCATCCCGGGTTCCAGGTTCCACAGCAGGTTCTTGACTCCGTCCGAGGTGTGGCATGCAGCGAACTCGAAGGCGGCGAGCTGTTCGACCTCGTTGATGACGCGGAGCCCGCCGGCAGGCCCGATCAGCAGGTCGACTGCGTTCTCGGCAACGCCATCACTGCCGATCAGGCGGCGCACCTCGTCCACGAGGTAGGCCGGGAGGTCGAGCTGGTCGGGCCGCTCGTAGTTCTTCCAGCCGATCACGCCCACTCGCGTTCCAGGGGCGATTCCCTCCTCGGAGAGGATGTTCGCCAGGGGTCTCGACGCATCGCGGGGCTGGGCGGGAAGACTGAAGTCCTGGAACATGTGGCGCCGCATCGGCAGAGGGGCAGCGGCGGCCATCCCCCAACACTCGTTGCCCACCAGGATCGCCGGTTCGCCGGCAGGACCGACGATCAGTAGTGCTTCCTCGAACCGCGGGTCGAAGCCGGTGAGGTACGACAGGTTGGCGCTGTGTTCGCGATCAGCCCACACCAGCACGCGGTCATACCCGCGCCCCGCTGCCATCGCCCGGAATCGCTCCATACGGTCGGCGTAGATCTGGGGAGGGACCTCGGGTGCGGTCTCGGGTACCCCGAAGTCGGGGAGAGCCACGGTGGCGAGTCGCGGCGTCCTCATCGCTTCACCATGGCTGCGGCTGATCGGCGCCGCGCTTGATGGTGACGAACTGATTCGCAGCGACGTTCAGCCACGGCCCGACCTCACCATCGGGCCACTGTACGCGGACGCGGCCGGTGTCCGCCGGTCCCAGGCCGAAGTGGATCGGCCCGAGCTGGTCCCCGCCGTGGCCGCCACCGAGCACGATCTCATGCGAGATCGTGATGTCGCCGACCTGCACCTCGATCCATGCGCCGATGGCATCGGGATTCACCCCTTGCTGGTGGAAGTCGATCGAGATCCAGTTGCCGACCTCGGTCTCGACGTTGCGCCACACGCGCACCGGTTCACGGCGGTTGACGTACACGATGTCGAGGAGCCCGTCGAGGTTGAAGTCGGCCACGGTGGCTCCCCGGCTAGGTAGGAAGTCGACGATGCCGGCATCCACTGCGCCTTCGACGAACGTGCCATCGGGTTGGCCGAGGAGGAGGTTGTTGGGGTCCTCGACTGCGTAGCCGGGAGTCGCCTCCACGTTGCCCTTTGTGACGAAGAGGTCGACGAATCCGTCGTTGTTGACGTCCTGGAATTCCGGGTGCCACGCCGTGGAAGGCAGGATCTCATCCCCGGTGAACGGTCGGTGCGCCGTCACCCCGCGGCGGATGGCGATGTCGGTGTACGAAGGGCCAGTGGCGTCGTCGACCAGCGTCTGGAGCTTGTTGTCGGCCTGGCTCGTGAGGAACACCTCGGCCTTGCCATCGCCCGTCACGTCGTGGCTGGCGATACCCATTCCCCAGATCTGCATCTTCTGCCAGCCATCATCCCGGGTGTACAGGCGAGGCTGCTGGCCGGCTTCGATCTGCCACAGCTGCTCCTCGCCGTCGCGGTAGTAGTGGCGGTCGTTGGCGATCCGGAGATCGGTGCGGCCGGTTCGGTCCCAATCCGAGAACGCCACCGACAGGGTGCACCACCCCGGTGAAAGGGCCGTCGCGTCTCCATAGGTCTCGCCGTTCGGACGCAGCAGCATGTTGTCCTCGCACCCACCGAATTGCTGGCCGTTCTCGTCGAGCCTGATGTAGTTGCCGAACGCCAGCGTGGGAAGGGTCTCGCCTTCCTCCCAGATGGCACCGAACCCGACGGTCCACGCGTCGCCACCGTCGATGGACCATCGCTCGTTGGCTCGCTCGAAGCGGCAATCGCCCAGACCCCGGAGCACCACGTTCTCGCCGAGGCGAGCCACCACGATGTCGGAGACGCCGTCCGAGTCGATGTCCAGCGGGAAGGCGCCCGTCACCGAATCGAGGTCGGTCACCGGGCTCAACACCCGTTCGAACCGCAACGATCCACCGAGATTCGACACGTTGCGGTGGAGAGACGCCTGATTGGCACCTCCAGCCACCATCAGATCGAGCAGGTTGTCGTCGTCGCAATCCAGAGCGGCGATCCCGCCTCCAACGAAGAAGGTGAACTCCCCGTCGTACACATGGTCGATTCCCGAGGCCGTCTCCTCGATGAAGCGAGGAGCGCCCAGCGCTTCAGAAGGCGTGGCTGTCCCCCCGCTGCTCAGCAGCAGCCACCCGGCGACGCCTGCGACGACGACTCCGGCCGTGATCGCCATCCATCTAATCACCCGCGGTCCCTTCGAAGTACTCCTGGGCGAGGTCCCAGGCGGCGCGCCCGATTTCGTATCCCATTTTGCGGCCTTCCAGGTCGTCGGCGGGCACATGGATCCCCCCGTACAGCCGTGACACTCCGGCCTGGTCGGCAGCGTCGGCGTAGCGCGCCCACTGCAGCGTGACGTCCGTCGTCGGACCTGCCTCGAACTCCAGCGACCCTGCCGGGATCGTCCACTCGCCGAGACCGCCGGGGAAGTACTCACTGCCGGTGAACCCGGACAGGACCTCGGCGCCGGCCCGGCTGAAGGTGCTGTGCCCCGACACGTACGCCGCAAACGACGGCGTGACGAAGGTCGGGAGCTGATACGGGACCCAATCCTCGGCGAGGATCCAGTCGACGCCGGCAAGCTCGGTCTCCGGGTCATCCGGCACTCCGACCCAGGCGTACACGGCGATCTCGCCCTCATGGCCGAGCAGGTTCTGGTGTCTGGCACCCGTTGCCGTCGTGTCCTGCGTGATCACCTCGACGAGACCGTCGATCAGGGGCAACCCGTCGGGGTGGTAGGACGGGTCATCAGGGTTTGAGGACTGGCCAAGGCCTCCCATGTAGCGGATCATCGAGATGGGCCGGGCGTAGTCGTAATGACCCTTCGTCCCCCATGCCGCCACGGCAGCGTCGTGCATCGCCCCGTTGAGCGCGAAGTACAGCTTGATGTCCCACTCCAGCCGATCGACCGATTCGCCGGACCCCGCGATGCGGAGCTCCGGGTCGAGCGTGTCGGACACCGAGTTGGCCAGCGTGTTCCAGTGACCGGGCGGTGTCTCCGACTCTGGGCCGTCCGCCCAGAACTCGGCCATGACCCGCCCGAAGTCCGCGGCGTTCACCAGATTCGGCTCGTACGCGGCGCCGATCACAGGATTCACGGCGTAGCCGCCCCCGCTGTAGGTCCCGAGCGGGTCGCCGCCCATCGAAGCGGGAGAGATGTCGATGGCGGTGCCAGTGGCGGGGTCCAGCGTGCTGCTGAACCGGATCACCACAGTCGCATCGTTCTTGAAGGTGAGATCGGTGGCCGGGTCGCCGAGGTAGGGGGGAGGCCCAGGATCGAATGGCATGCCCGCCGCGCCAGGGTCGGGGAGCGCAAAGGATGTCACGTACCCCCAATGCGAGTCGATGAACTCCTGTACGCCGTCCTCCACCGGGATGCCGTTCTGGGAGATCATCTGCTCGATCCGGAGAGGCTGCCAGCGGTTCGGGTCGACCATCTCGGTGCCCCGACGGTTGACGACGAGGGCTTCGTTGACCGGCTCGTAGTTCGGGTCGTCGTAGTTCTCGATCTCATTGGAACCGTCAGCGAGGCCGGCTTCCAGGATGACCGCCGCAATGCGGTTCCCCAGGGCCGCCGGGTCGTCGCCCGACGTCGTCTTGACATTGCGATCCAGGCACAGGTCGTCCATCAGGCGGTCGAGCTGCGGGATCGTGTCGACTGCGCCGACCGAGTCGAGGTAGCGAGCCTCCAGGATGCGAAAGGCGGCGTGGCTCATTGCCACCCGTCGAGCCTCGCTCTTGTCGCCGGCACCGTGGTCCTCGTCGATGAAGTATCCCGATGCCGTGGGCTCGTACGCGGCCCAGGCGTCCCACATGGCTGCGGACACGTGGAACAGGTTGCGGGCATGGACGGTCGGGGCAGGCAGGTCGCGCCGGATGGCGTCGAGCGTTGCCTCGTTCCAATGCCGGGCCACCGACCAATCCGGGTGATCGGGTGGTCCTGCGCAGGTGGCGGCGCCATTGCGGGCCGCTGATACGCCGACGACGGTTGCGACGATCGCGGCGGCAACGACTGTTCCGATGACGATCGTGCGGTGTCTGGACATGGCTCCCGAATCGGACTGGTTGATCGTATCAACCTCCCGGAGACAGCCCGCCGGAGGACGGTGTAGTCTCTCTGCCTGCTGCCGCCGAAAGTGCGCGGCGCAACCCCCGTTCTCTATGGAGGAATCAATGAAGAAGGCCAAATGGCTCGTCCTGCTGCTTGCGCTCGCTCTTGTAGCGGCCGCATGTGGCGACGACGAGGGCGGCGACGATGAACTCATCGTCGGCGTGTCATGGAACAACTACAACGAGGAGCGTTGGGCGAAGTCCGACGAGCCCGCCATCAAGGCTGCTCTCGACGCCGCCGGCGCCACCTACATCAGCACCGATGCTGGTTCGTCCGTCGAGCAGCAGCTCGCCGATGTCGAGCAGCTGATCTCCCAGGGAGCCGACGCGCTCATCATCCTGGCGCAGGACGGCACCGCCATCCTGCCGGCCGTGCAGAGCGCTTTGGATCAGGGTGTGCCGGTCATCGCATATGACCGTCTCATCGAGAATCCGGGTGCGCTGTACATCACTTTCGACAACGTCGAGGTGGGTCGCATGCAGGCGCGGGTGATCTTCGATCTGGTGCCTGAAGGCAACTACGTGTTCATCAAGGGCAACGCTGCCGATGCCAACGCCGACTTCCTCCGTGGTGGTCAGCAGGAGATCCTGCAGGCCGCCATCGACAGTGGCGCCATCGTCAACGTCGGTGAGTCCTACACGGACAACTGGGATCCGGCTGTTGCTCAGACGAACATGGAGCAGTTCCTCACCCAGAACAACAACGATGTCGACGCAGTCGTCGCCTCGAACGACGGCATGGCCGGCGGCGTGGTTGCGGCTCTCGCTGCTCAGGGCCTCGACGGGATCGTTCCCGTGTCCGGCCAGGACGGCGACGCTGCGGCCCTCAACCGGGTCGCGCTCGGCACGCAGTCTGTCTCGGTGTGGAAGGACGCACGTGAGCTGGGCAAGGCCGCCGGTGAGGCAGCTGCCGCTCTCGCTGCAGACCCGTCGTTGGCGAACGTCTCCGGCACGGTGATGTTCGACTCGCCGGGTGGCAACTCGATGACGTCCATCCTCCTGGCTCCGATTCCGATCACGCAGGACAACCTGAATGTGGTCGTGGATGCTGGTTGGATCGCAACCGACACCCTGTGTCAGGGCGTCGAGGCGGGTTCGGTTTCGGCCTGCGGCTGATTCCAACACACGCCTGAAGTGATGAAACGGGCGCTGCGTCACCGGGACCACCGGGGGCGCGGCGCCCGTCTCGTTTTCCTAGTCTCACGACCATGACAGACGTTGCGACCGCCCCAGATCACTTCGATCCGCCCGGGGACAAGCCAGCGGATCGTTCCTTCGCCAGCTCCATCCGGTCGATGGAGATCGACACCCGCCTCCTTGGCATGCTCGTGGCGCTGCTGGTCATCTGGATCACGTTCCACGTGTGGTCCGGTGGCACGTTCCTCACTCCGAGGAATCTCTGGAACCTCACCGTTCAGACCTCGGCGGTGGCGATCATGGCCACGGGCATGGTGCTCATCATCGTGTCGCGCAACATCGACCTTTCGGTCGGGGCGATGCTCGCAGTCGTCGGGATGTGGATGGCGCTGCTCCAGGCCGAGATCCTCCCCGACATCCTCGGTTTCGACAGCCCCTGGACGTGGGTCATCACGCTCGTCGCCGGCATTACCTTCGGGGCGCTGATCGGAGCGTTCCAGGGAGCCATCGTGGCCTACGTTGGAGTCCCGTCCTTCATCGTCACCCTCGGTGGGCTCCTCATCTGGCGTGGTGCGGCATGGGCCATGGCGAGCGGCCGCACCATCTCGCCGATGGACAACATCTTCGGTCGGTTCGGTGGCGGCGGGGGGCTCGAAGGCACCATCGGGGGAGGGTGGAGCTGGATCGTCGGTATCTCCGCCAGCATCGGCATCGTCTTCCTGCTCATCAATAGCCGGCGTCGACGAGTTCGCTATGGGTTCAAGCTTCGGCCGCGATGGGCCGACTACACGATCGGCGTCATCGGCGTTGGCGTGATCCTCGGTGCGATCTTCTACCTCAATCGGTATTACTTGCCCGAGCTGCTGGCCCGTCAGGAGGCCGAAGCGCAGGGCATCGCCTGGCCGGCCGACGGCCTCAACATCTCTCTCGGTCTGGCCAACCCCGTGCTCCTCGCCATCGTCGTCGCACTCGTGATGACGTTCGTGGCCACTCGTCTGAGCTTTGGTCGCTACATCTTTGCCATAGGTGGCAATCCCGAGGCCGCCGAGCTGGCGGGTATCAACACCAAGGTCACCACGGTCAAGACGTTTGCATTGATGGGAATCCTCGTCGCCATCGCTGCCGCCGTTCAGATCGCACGTCTCGATGCAGCCGTCAGCGGTCTCGGTCAGCTGACCGAGCTGTACGTGATCGCCGCTGCGGTCATCGGCGGCACGTCGCTGTCAGGCGGGATCGGCACCATCCCCGGGGCAGTGCTCGGGGCCCTGGTCATGCAGTCGCTGCAGTCCGGCATGGTTCTTGTCGGGGTCGATGCACCGCTCCAGGACATCGCGGTCGGCGTCGTGCTGGTGCTCGCCGTTGCCCTCGACACGTTCTACCGGAGGAGGTCCACCGCATGACCACTGAAGCTGCTGACCGGACCCCGCTGGTCGAGATGCGCGACATCCGTGTCGCCTTTGGCGGCGTCCATGCCGTTGATGGTGTCACGATCGACCTGTACCCGGGTGAGGTCGTTGCCCTCGTCGGTGGCAATGGTGCGGGTAAGACCACGCTGATCAAGACCCTCTCGGGTGCCCATCCGGCCGACTCCGGCGAGATCTACATCAACGGCGAGTTGGCCAGAATCGACACGCCTCGCGACGCCAAGGACTACAACATCGAGACGATCTATCAGACGCTTGCGCTTGCAGAGAACATCGATGCCCCGTCGAACATGTTCCTCGGCCGTGAGCTGAAGACCCGCATGGGCACTCTCGACGACTCGGCGATGGAGTCGGCGGCTCGTGACGTCATGGGACGTCTCAACCCGAAGTTCCTGAACTTCAAGGTGCCGGTGAACTCACTCTCGGGTGGTCAGCGCCAGACGGTTGCCACAGCCCGGGCGGTGCATTTCAACGCCAGGATCCTCATCATGGACGAGCCCACGGCCGCCCTGGGCCCTGCCGAGACCGAGCAGGTGAACGACCTGATCCAGCAGCTGAAGGCCGAAGGGATCGGCATCTTCCTCATCAGCCACGACATCCACGACGTGTTCGATCTCGCCGATCGCATCAGCGTGATGCTCACCGGCAAGCTGGTCGGGACGGTGAACAAGAGCGACGTCACCAAAGACGACGTCCTCGGCATGATCATCATCGGAAAGAAGCCGGGTGAGGTCTCCGAGGAGGAGCTCCACGACCTCGTCGACTGAGGGCTAGTCGGCTTCCTCGATGCTGCGCATCGACCACATGAGCGTTCGCATCGACCGCGGCTGACGCAACACCGTGACCACCGCGGCGGCGACGTCCTC
>JABDIW010000003.1 GCA_013003515.1 Acidimicrobiia bacterium | reverse complement strand
GGCCGACTTCGGTCGCCGTGGCCACGGTCGGCGCGGCCATGGCCCCCGCGGCGGCGGATTCGACGGAGCCCCCTCCGACGAAGCAGCCGAGACAAACGCGTAGACGAGTCGCTAGTTCCTAGCTGGTAGTTCTCAGCTACTAGTCCCTAGCTACTAGTCCCTAGCAAGAGGGCGGGTCCCGAGTGGACCCGCCCTCTGCGCGTCTCCGCACAAAGCCGCGAGTCGATAGCTCGACCATCGACTAGGGACTAGGGACTAGGGACTAGGGACTGACGACTGACAACTGGCAACTGACAACTGACAACTCCCTCAATATCCTCCACCAATCTTCCGGTGATCCCAGCTGATCACCTTCTCCGGTTCGACGACCACGGCGGTGTTCTTCTCGGCGAAGCGGCCGAATGCGGCCTCGAGGGCGTCGGCATCGAGCCGTACGGGCTCGTCGCCCAGCATCGGGTACTTGGCGGCGAGTTCCCCATAGATCTGGAGGACGTAGGCCGGGTCGGTGACGAGCCGTCCCCGACCCCGGATCATCACGCCGCGCAGCTCGGAGTACTGGTCGCCGTCCTCGAGGAGCACGGTGATGCGGTCGTCGCGGGCGAGGTTGACGATCTTCTGGGACTTCGTGAAGGACCGGAACACCACCTTCCCGGCATCGACCACGAACCACATCGGCGCCACGTGGGGCCAACCGTCCTTGCCGATCGTCGCCACCTGCAGGTGGGTGCCATCGCCGAGGAACTCCAGGATCTCGGCGTCCGTCATGGTGATGTCTTTGCGAGCCATGGGCTCAGCCTACGCAGCGGGCGGAATCACCTGAGGTCCTCTAACGTTCCAGCCGATACACGTGATGATGTCCCCCGACCGTGAGAGGCGGGGAGAGAGGAACACACGATGTCCGACCGCAAGAAGGTCACCGCTCCGGCGGTTCTCGCCCGCAAGGGCGGCGACAAGATCAAGATGGTGACGGCGTACGACGCCCCGACGGCGCGGATCGCTGATCGCGCCGGTGCCGACATCATCCTCGTTGGCGATTCCGTGGCCAATGTGGTGCTCGGCTACGACGACACCCTCCAGGTGACCATCGACGACATGGTCCACCACACCGCCGCCGTGTCGCGGACCCGGCCGGCCGCCATGGTCCTCGGTGACATGCCGTGGCTCAGCTATCACGGGTCGGTCGAGGCCACGGTGCGTAACGCCGGCAAGCTGATCCGCGACGGCGGTGCCGAGGCGGTCAAGCTCGAAGGCGGTGCCAAGCGGGTCCCGATGATCGAAGCTCTCGTGGCCGCCGAGATCCCGGTCATGGGTCACATCGGGCTGACACCGCAATCCGTGCATGCCATGGGCGGGTACCGGGTTCAGGGCAAGCACGCCGATGTCGCCCAGCACCTCGTCGCAGACGCCAAGGCGTTGGCCGCCGCAGGAGTGTTTGCCATTGTCCTCGAGGGTGTCCCCGATCTCCTCGCCGAGATCGTGTCGTTTGCCGTCGACGTCCCCACCATCGGTATCGGTGCCGGCCCGCGCTGTGATGGCCAGGTGCTGGTGTTCCACGATGTTCTGGGCCTGGGGGAGGGCCGTCTTCCCAAGTTCGTCAGGCAGTACGCAGGTCTGGCGGACGACGCCGTCGCCGCTCTCGAGCAGTTCTTCTCCGACGTCGAAGCGGGCACGTTTCCCGCAGATGCCGAGACCTATCACATGCCCGAGGAGACCGCCCGGTCGCTGATGGCTCCTCCGGCGGAGGAGTGGGCGGACGACCTCCGTGCCGACGAGGCGATGGAGCACTGAAGCCCCACAGGTCTCTCCCGGTCTGGGTGACGATCGCGCTGCTCGTGACGGGCGGCTGCAGTGAGTCGACGGCACCGGACATCACCACGACGACCACGACTTCCTCGACGACACCGGTGGTGGTGGTGCCTCCAGGTCTCGAGACGTTCGAGACTCGCCAGATCACGCTGGTGTTCGACGCCGGCGACCGGGAGCTCCTGGTGGCCGTGGCCGATGAGTCGTCGGAGCGGTCCCAGGGTCTGATGCGAGTCACCGAGCTCGCCGGGCTCGATGGCATGCTCTTCGAGTTCGAACGGCTCACCGAGGGTGGCTTCTGGATGAAAGACACGGTCCTGCCGCTGACCCTCATCCACTTCGACGAGACGGGATCCTTCGTCTCCTCGGTGGACATGGAGCCGTGCACGACGGCGGACTGTCCCAGCTACTACCCGGCGGGCCCGTACCGCTTTGCGCTCGAGGTGGTGCAGGGATCCTTGGAGCGCCTGCCGGTTCGGCTCCTTCTCCCCGAATGACCTGAACAACCAGAGAGGCCCGGGGCTGGTGCCCCGGGCCTCTGTTTGTTTTTGCGTGTTCGGTGTGGAACTACTGGTTCCAGATCGAACGCTGGTTGGAAGACCCGCTCTCGGACGAAGCGTCCAAGGTGCCGTTGTTGGCCGGGTCGTAGTACTCATCGTCGAATGCAGCACCAAACGGCACACCGTTGTAACCGTTGGCCTGCGGGATCCCGTTACCGCCAAAGTCGTGGTATCCGCCCCACACACCGTTGTCGTTGGCGCAGGTGTAGAAGGGATCGGGCACGTTAACGCCCTGACCAGTGTTGACGAAGTAGTTGTTCAGCATGTCGGTTCCGTCATCCGGGTAGCCATAGACCTTGACTCCACCGGTGAAG
>JABDIW010000024.1 GCA_013003515.1 Acidimicrobiia bacterium | reverse complement strand
GCCCCCATGTCGAGGTTCTCTTCCACGGTGAGGCTGGGGAAGACGTTGGCGACCTGGGGCACGTAGCCGACGCCCCGACCGACGATCGAGTGTGGCTTGAGCCGGGTGATGTCTTCGCCGTCGAGGGTGACCGACCCGCTCGTCGTCCTGAGGAGCCCGAAGATCGACTTGATCAGTGTCGACTTCCCTGCACCGTTGGGCCCGATGATGACGACCAGTTCTCCGGCCGACAGTTCGAGCGACACTCCTCTGAGGATCATGACGTCTTTGGTGTACCCGGCGTGGAGGTCGGTCACCGACAACAGCTGGCTCACTCGTCATCCTCCGTCGCAGATGCCACCACGTCCGCTCCGTGCTCACCGAGGTAGGCAGTGACGACGGCCGGGTCGGCGCGGACTTCCCCGGGCGACCCGTCAGCGATGATCCTGCCGTCGGACATCACCACCACGCGGTCCGACACGCGCATGATCACGTCCATGTCGTGCTCGACGAGCAGGAAGGTCATGCCGTCGTCCCTCAGCTCCTGGACGTACCCGAGGAGTTGTTCTCCGAGAGCCGGATTGACCCCGGCCATCGGCTCGTCGAGAAGAACCATCCGAGGGCGGTTCATCAGCGCGCGAGCCAGTTCGAGGAGTTTCTTCTGTCCACCCGAGAGCCTGCCGGCGTACTCGTTGGTCAGGGGGGTGAGGTTGAAGCGGTCCAGGAGCTCCTCGGCGTGTCCCCTGACCTCTCGCTCGATGCGGTTCACCTGGAACGCCGACCGGATCAGGCCACCGAGGCGCTCTCCCGGCTGATCCGGCGAGGCCAGCATCATGTTCTCGAGCACAGACATCCTGCTCAGAGCCCGGGTCAGCTGGAAGGTCCTCACAAGTCCCGACCGCGCGATCACGTGGGTTGGCTTCCCATGGATCGGATAGCCGTCGAAGAGGATCTGGCCGTCGGCCCGCACGAAACCCGTCACGATGTCGAAGAACGTCGTCTTCCCGGCGCCATTCGGACCGATCAGAGAGGTGATCCGGCCCGGCTCGACGTCGAGGCTGTCGACCGCCACGGCCACCACGCCGCCAAACGTCTTGCGGACCGATCGCGCCTGGAGGATGGCCTCACTGGATGTCAAGAGACAGCTCCTCCCTCTTCCCGAACAAGCCCTGCGGACGGAAGATCATGATCAACATGATCAACACGCCGACCAGAACGAACCGGATCCCGGCGACCGTGGCGCTGGAGATGTCGCCCAGGATCGCTGCGGCGAGATCGTCGGTCTGGGTGAGAACCACCCAGAAGATCACGCTGCCGGCGATGGGGCCGGCAATCGACGCTGCGCCACCGAGGATCAGGATGGTCCAGACGAAGAAGGTCTCTTGAGCCTGAAAGCTCAACGGGTTTATCTGGTTGAGGTCGAAGGCGAGCAGACCGCCGGCGAGACCGCCGAGGGCACCGCCGATCATCAGGGACTGCAGTTTGTACCAGAACACGTTCTTGCCCAGTGCCCGTGCCGCATCCTCGTCCTCGCGGATGGCTCTCAGGACGCGTCCCCACGGCGACCCCAACAGCCATCGCAGACCGATCAACACGACCAGCACGACGAGCCATACCGTGATCAGCAGCCAGAATCTCGGAGCGGGCACATCGATC
>JABDIW010000019.1 GCA_013003515.1 Acidimicrobiia bacterium | reverse complement strand
GCGGGCGCTGACGCCGGGGCGTTCACCACCACCGTGTACTCCATGGCGCCTGCCTGCTCGAGCTGGAGGACGACCTCGGCCACCGTGGAGGCCTTCTGGCCGATGGCGACGTAGATGCACTTCACGTCCTGGCCGCGCTGGTTGATGATCGTGTCGAGGGCAATGGCCGTCTTGCCGGTCTGACGGTCGCCGATGATCAGCTCGCGCTGGCCGCGACCGATCGGGATCATCGAGTCGATGGCCTTGATGCCGGTCTGCATCGGCTCGCTGACGGGCTGGCGTTGCACCACAGAAGGTGCCTGGACCTCGAGGCGACGCTGGCCGTCCGCCTGGATCGGGCCCTTGCCATCGACAGGGTTGCCCAGGGGGTCGACGACCCGGCCGAGGAACCCATCGCCGACGGGCACGGAGAGGACTCGTCCGGTGGGATGGACCTCGGCACCCTCCTCGACGTGGCTGGACTCGCCCATCAGCACGGCGCCGATGGAGTCCTCGTCGAGGTTGAGGGCGACACCGATGAGTCCCCCGGGGAACTCGAGGAGCTCGGAGGCCATGACGTTGGGCAGGCCCTCGACACGCGCCACTCCGTCTCCCACGGACGTCACGTATCCAACGGTGCCCGACTCCATCGCGGGCGACCAGCCCTCGAGGTTGTGGCGAAGCGCCTGTGAGATTGCTCCGGGGTCAAGGGTCAGTTCAGACATTGATCAACTCCATGCTTCACGTAGATCTCGGAATCGGCTTCGCACCGAGCCGTCGAACACCTCGTCGCCGATGGTGACGACGAGCCCGCCGAGAACCGATGGGTCAACAGTGACCCTGGCCTCGACGGCGCGGCCGGTCGTGGCGGACAGCTTCTCCTCGAGACGGCGCACGGTGTCGGCGTCGAGCTCGATTGCGGACCGCACGTAGGCGACCTCCTTGGACCGCTCGTGGGCGGCTTTGGCGACGACCCTGGCGGCGATGGCCGAGAGGTCACGGCCTCGCCCCTGGGCGACGACGAAATTCACGAGCGACACCGAGAGCTTGGAGGCACGGCCTCCGAGGAGCTCGTCGACGATCCCCTGCTTGCGATCGACAGGGATGCGGGGATCGGTCAGGGCGTCGCGAAGTGGCTCGGAGGTCTCGAAGGCGCGGGCGATGCGGTTGAGCTCATCGCCGACGCGATCGAGCTCCCCCTCTGCCTTGGCGACCTCGAGGACCGCCGTGGCGTAGCCGTCGATACGGACGTCACCGGATTCCATGGCTACTGCCCCAGCTCGTCGATGAACTGGTCGACCAGCGCCTGGGAGGCACTGCGGTCGAGCGAGCTGCCAACGACCTTCTCGGCGACATCCAGGGACAGACCGGCGACTTCGGACCGAAGCGCCGACTGGGCGCGTTCGCGCTCGCCGGAGAGATCGGCCTGGGCCTTCGACCTGATGTCGGAAGCGTCGGACTCGGCCTTGGAGATGATGTCGGCCTTCATCGTGTCTGCCGACTCGCGTGCCTCGTCGATGATGCGCGACGCCTCGGTTCGAGCGTCGGCGAGCTGTTGCTTGTAGTCATCGAGCAGCGACTGGGCCTCAGCCTTGGCGGCCTCGGCCGCCTCCAGGTCACCCTTCACGGCCTGACGCCGGTTCTCGAGCATCTGGTTGAGCGCCGGTCCGGCGAACTTCCAGATGAAGAAGAAGACGATGGCAAAGGCGATGATCCCGGCAATCAGCTCTTTGATGTCCGGGAGCAGCAGGTCGGTGCCCGACGGCTCCTCTTCGGCGGCAAGCAGCAGCGTTGTGAGGAGTGTGTACATCGGCCGCCTCCTATGCCAGGAAGAAGAGCACGAAGCCGATCAGCGCCAGTGCCTCGGTGAAGGCGATGCCCAGGAACATCGTGGTCCTGACCATTCCGGCGGCTTCGGGCTGACGAGCCATTGCCTGGACTGCGTTGCCGGCAACGATGCCGATGCCGACGCCGGGGCCGATTGCGGCGAGGCCGTATCCGACCAATGCCAGTGCGCCGCTGATGTCACCGGTGAGCCCGGTGCCTTCAGCCTCCTGCGCCAGGATCTGCGCTACGGCGAGGAGATGATCCATGCTGTCTGTTCCTTTCTCTTTCCCTGTCGGAAACTGTGTTGGTGAACTAGTGCTCGGGGTGTACCGAGGTCTGGACGTAGACGGCCGAGAGCAGCGTGAAGATGTACGCCTGCAGCATCGCCACGATGATCTCGAAAACGAAGATGCCGATGCCGAGCGCAAACCACCCGAACCCGATCGGGATCTTGGCGATACCGCCCTGGGCGCTGATGAAGACCCATCCTGAGACGAGCAGCAGCGACAACATGACGTGGCCTGCCACGAGGTTGGCGAAGAGCCGGACTGCGAGGGAGAAGGGTCGCACGAGGAACGTGGACACGAACTCGATGGGCGTCACCAGCAGGTACAGCGGCTTGGGGACGCCGGGAGGGAACAGCGATTCCTTGAGGTAACCGAACCCCTGCTCCTTGAACCCGGAGACCACGAAGATCACCCAGGTGAGCAGGGCCAGGAACGCCGGGATGGCGATCCGCGAAGTGATGGGGAAGTTGATGAACGGCGTGACTTCGAAGAGGTTGCCGACCAACACGAACAGGAAGACCGACAACAGCCACGGGAAGTACTTGAGGCCATGCTCGGGCCCGATGATGCCGATGGCGATCTCGTCACGCACGAACGAGACGAGGGACTCGACGAACGCCCCGAACTTCGAAGGGATGAGGCGGCTCTTCTGGCGGACGATGCCGAAATAGAGCAGCGCAACGACGATGATCGCGGCCAGGGCGATGAGCAGGATCGTCCTGTTGACCCCGCCGACGAACGGGAGCTCGAACAGCTCGTTGACCGTCTCGGGGACACAGATGATCTCGTTCTCGGCATCGCACTCGCCGACGGCCAGGATCAGTTGCTGCTCCACTCCAACTCCTTTTCAGCGCCTTTGGACACCGCCACCGTTTCCCACGTCAGCAGCACCAGATACCCGACAAGTGCCGAGATCGCCATGGCCGGCCGATCCACGTCGGTGACCGCGGCGACCAACAACATGGACCCTGCGATCAACCCGAGCCGCAGGAAGAATCCGATCAAGGCGGCGGCATGATACAAACCCAGAGAGATCCGTGCCGTCTTTGACAGCAGGTACCCGGCGAGGAGGAAGTTGCCGGCGACGATGGCGACTCCCGCAAGCGCTCCCAGCCCACCGGATGAGCCTCTGATCACCCAGAAGACGGCCACCAGGACCGGAGCCACCCACACGACGCGAGCCACCATGTGGCGGGCGATCACCGCCTCGACATCGGGCCCCTCGATGCGGGTCGTGAGGGGACGAGGCTCGGTCATCGGCCGCTCACTCATCGGTGTGTCCCTGAACGAGAACGTCCGAGGCGCGATACAGCTTGATGAAGCCGGACACTGCCCCGGCGACTATCCCGATGATGATGAACACGGGGCGGGTGTCGAAGACCCAGTCGAGGAGGAAGCCGAGCAGGAACCCGGAGATCCATGAGGCGAAGAAGTCGAATGCCGGGCCTGTGCCCTCCGTGAGGTTCGCGACGTAGCGGCGCGGACCGGTCTGTGTCTGGGGACCTTCGGTCATCCCCGCTCCCTCTCGCCAGAACGCTTGTGAAGGCCTTCACAAAGTGCGTCGAGGAATATAGCACCGGGCCGACTGGCGGTATTCCCGCCGGTCATACGTGACCCGTGAAGTCGTCAGGGTACGGCGGGAATGCGGCGGCGAGAGCACCGACCTCGGCTGACAACTCCACCAGCCGACCCTCGTCGTCACGACGGCGCAGCGCATCGATGATCGCTCCACCGATGGTCACCATCTGCTCCTGCTTCATCCCGATGGTGGTCACTGATGGCGTCCCGATCCGAAGCCCGGACCCGATGGCCGGCTTGCGGGGATCGAACGGGATGGTGTTGAAGTTCAGCGTGATCCCGATCTCGTCGAGAAGCCGGGCCGCATCCTTCCCCGTCAACTCCTCGTCGATCGAACGGAGGTCCACCAGGAACATGTGATTCTCTGTCCCTCCGCTCACGACGCGGGCGCCGTGGCTCGACATCGTCTCTGCCATCGTCGCCGCGTTACGGACTACCTGGTGGGCGTAGTCGGCGTACTCCCTGGTGGCGTTGATCCGGAACCCCACCGCCTTGGCCGCGATCTGATGGTTGATCGCTCCCCCCTGGGCAAATGGGAAGACAGCCTTGTCGATGGCCTTCGCATGCTCGTCGGTGGTGAGGATGAGGCCGCCGCGCGGTCCCC
>JABDIW010000502.1 GCA_013003515.1 Acidimicrobiia bacterium | reverse complement strand
GCGATGCGCTGGACGGTGGTCGAGCCGTATTTCCCGGCGCCTACGACAGTGACCTTGCTCATGGTGCTCCCTCACGTGACGGTTCTTCTGCGCAGGCTAGAGCACACGGACCGGCGCAGGCTCGGGCTACGACAGGGGCGCGATCGACGGCGCCGCCGGCAACCCCTGCTATCAATGCACCGTGACCCGTCGCGCCCTCTTCGCCAGCCTGGTTTGTCTGATGGTTCTCGCTGAAGCGTGCTCGCTGCAGGAGCCAGCCAGCCTCGACGACCCGGAGCTCCTCGATCGGATCGGTGTCGAGACGCCGACCGACATCGTGTGGACCCGCACCATCGATGGCATCGAGGTCGCCGGAACCACGAGGGCCGCTGACCCCGCCGAGCTCTCGGTGCTGACGAGGGCACTCGCCGAGGTGCCTGATGCCCTCGTGTCTGCAGCCGACGTCCGCACCATCTATCGGATCACCGATGCCGCAGAGGAGGACCTGGAGCCCACGACACTGGCTTTCGCCCGCGGACCCGACCTCTACGTGCTCGACGCGACGTTTGCCGGTATCTATGGGGAAGGTGTCGGCCCGATGGAGATGGCCCGGGTGCTGTCCCACGAACTGGCTCATGTCGCTCAGTTCCGACGACTCACGGCAGACGACGCAGGGCTCATCCTCGAATCCCCGACGGACGTGGACCCGCTGCAGCTGGCCGAGTCCACCAGGGACTTCGCCGCAGCGACCGGGTGGCGCGATGGCGGCAGTGATCCCCGCAGCCCCTCGTGGGTCTTGCCCAGCCCGGGGGGAACGACTGCCTATGGGGCAACCGAGCCCGAAGAGGACCTCGCCGAAGCGGTCTCCATGGTCTCGATGGGGTGGGCGACACAGCTGTCCGCCGACCGGGTCGCATGGGTCGAGGACTGGCTCGACCTCGACGCCGACCGTGTCGCAACGGGCAAACCGTACATACCCGCCGGTGCCATCCCGACGAGCAGCGAAACGGATCTTTATGACACACGCACGGTGTCTGGGTTCGCGGCCCGGAACCCCGAGCCCCTGTACTGGGTCGCGTTGGGAGCCGACTTCGATTCAACCCGGGCCGAGATCGGCGCGGCTCTTGCCGAGCGAGGGGTGGCCGGTGCCTTCGAGCCGATCGAGATCGGAACCGTACCCCGCGAGGGTGGCCGATTCGGGCGCCCCGATGGCGTGTCGTACTGGGTAGAGGTCTGGGACTTCTCGGGATCCGCCATCTCCGGAGCCCCCGACGGGCTCGTGATCACGTATGTGGTCCTCTGGTAACGACGCCACAGGCGTCGTTACCAGAGAACCAGCTACCAGCTACCAGCTACCAGCCGGCAGCCGGCAGCCGGGAGCCGGGAGCCGGTAGCCTCGGCTCATGCATCACGACTACGACGTTGGCG
>JABDIW010000477.1 GCA_013003515.1 Acidimicrobiia bacterium | reverse complement strand
GACTGTCGTAGGCGACAACGGTGTGGTCGTCGCCCAGGCCGAGGGCGCCGAAGTGATCGGCGGCGTCCTGGCGGGACGGCAGCGGGTGGCGGCCGGGTCCGTCGAACGTGGCGAGGTCGGTGTCGAGCGACAGGTACCGGGCACCGGGAATGTGGCCTTGTTCGTACTCCCGGAAGCCCTGGTGGGCGTCGGTCAGGTACCAGCGGGTGTCACAGATCCGGAGTGCCGGATCCCCGAGTCGCCCGGCCAGCCACTCGACGGAGACGAGTGGTGTCACTTGCGGGCGATGGCCCGCACCAGGGTTCGCCACACCCGACGACCGCCTACGCGGGGGAACCACCATGCTTCCCTTGGTGTCGTCACCCGTCCGTCGGTGATGGCCTTCGGGTACGTGAAGGCGTCGAGGCCCTCGGGCCCGAAGTTGGATCCGTACCCCGACTCGCCGATGCCGCCGAACGGCAGCGACGGGATCGCATAGTTGATCATCACGTCGTTGGCGGCCACGGTCCCGGTCCGCATGGCGGAAGCGAACCGGCGGCGGCGATCCTTGTCGCGAGACCAGACCGAGCCGTGCAACCCGTACCGGGAGTCGTTCGCCAGCTCGAGCGCTTCCTGCTCGTTGCGGACCTTCATCACGGCCATCACCGGCCCGAAGGTCTCCTCGGTCATCAGGTCCATGGTGTGGTCGACGTTGACCACGAGGGTCGGTTCGAAGAACTGGCCGGGCCCTTCCCCGGGCAGGCCGCCGGTGACGATGCGGGCACCCTTCGCAACCGCATCCGAGAGGTGCCGCTCGATCACGTCGAGCTGGGATGGCCCGATGATGGCGCCGATGTCTGACCCGTCACCGGCGCCGGCGTTGACCTTGTCCATCTCCTTTTCGACCTTGGCGAGGAACTTGTCGTAGATGGCCTCGTCGGCGTAGATCCGCTCTACGGACACACATGTCTGGCCGGCGTTGAACAGGCTGCCCCACACGGCTCCCTTGGCGGCCCGATCGAGGTTGGCGTCATCGAGGACGACCATGGCGTCCTTGCCACCCAGCTCGAGGATCACCGGGGTCAGGGTCTCGGCAGCCCGCTTGGCGATGGACTTGGCGGTCCACGGCGAGCCGGTGAAGTGCACGATGTCGGCCGAGTCGATGAGCGCCTCGCCGGCTTCGACCCTTCCGTGGACCACCTGGACGACCCCCTCCGGGAGCCCGGCTTCTTCTGCCAGATCGGCGATGAGCTGGCCAGACAACGGGGTGACGTCGGACGGCTTCACCACCACCGTGTTGCCGGCGACGAGGGCAGTGATGGCTGCCTCGATGGGGATGCCGAACGGGTAGTTCCACGGTGAGATGACACCGGCGACGCCGCGGGGGTGGCGCTCCACCCACGCCTTCTTCCACGGGAACGGCCACGTGCCACGACGTTGCGGGGCGAGGAGCTTGGCCCCCTTGCGGATGTAGTAGTCGATGAGGCTCACCGCGGGCGAGATGTCGCCCAGGTAGACGTCGTCGTTGTGTTTGCCGGTCTCGCTCTGGACCACCTCGACGATGTGGTCGAGGTTGGCCACGATGGCGCCCTTGAACGCCTTGAGATGGGGCTTGCGTCCCTCCGGTCCCAGTGCCGCCCATTCCACGGCTGCTTTGCGGGCAGCCGCGACGGCGTCGCGGACATCCTCGGGTCGGGCGATCACGACCTCGCCGACCTGTTCCCCGGTCCGCGGGTTGTGCGATGTGATGCGG
>JABDIW010000454.1 GCA_013003515.1 Acidimicrobiia bacterium | reverse complement strand
GCGTCGACCGATGATGTGGCGTCGTCGAGGATGAGGATCCGCGGGTCACGAACGACGGCGCGGGCGAGAGCGATGCGCTGTCGCTGTCCTCCGGACAAGCTCTCGCCGCGCTCGCCGACGACGGTGTCATATCCGTCGCTCATGCCACAGACGAAGTCGTGAGCGTGAGCCAGGCGAGCGGCCAGGCGGATCTGCTCATCCGTCGCATCGGGGTTGCCCACGGCGATGTTCTCGCCAATCGACGCCGAGAACAGGAACGTCTCCTGGAACACGACCGCCACCTCGTTGCGCAACACGTCGAGATCCAGGGCACGGATGTCCACGCCGTCGACGGTGACCGACCCCGAGCCGACGTCGTAGAACCGGGGGATGAGATGAGCCAGCGTCGTCTTACCAGAGCCGGTGGCACCCACCAGGCCGACCGAGGTTCCCCCGGGGATCTCGAGGTCGATGCCGTTGAGCACCGACGGTCCCTCGGGGTACGAGAACGTCACCCCCTGGAACCGAACCGACCCATTGCCCGTCGGGAGCGGCTGCGGATTCGGATCGGTGGCGATCTGAGGGTCGGTACCCAGCAGCTCCTGGATGCGGGTCGCCGATGCCGCCGCCCGCGGGATGTTGGCGAAGAACCAGCCGGTGATGCGAAGCGGGAGAACCAGCACCGACAGATACTGGGTGAACGCGACGAAGTCGCCCAGTGTGATCGCACCGTCGATGACACGAATGCCGCCCAGCCACAGGACGGCAACCGTGCCGGCCGTGGGGATGAACTCGAACAGCGGCGAGTAGCGGGAGCGGATCTTCGCCATGTCCATCGACTTGTCGAAGATGCCCTGCGCCGACCGTCCCAGCTTCCCCGATTCCTGCGCCTCCTGCCCGTATGACTTGACGACGTTGACTCCGGCGATGGCCTCCTCCACGACTTCGGAAAGACCGGCCAGCCGAGCCTGCAGGTCGAACGACAGGCGAAGGACCTTGCCGGCGTAGCGGTTCGCCGTGAAGAAGAGCGCCGGCACGGTCAGCCCTGCGGTGAGCCCGAGCACCGGGTCGAGGATGATCAGCACCACGACCACGGAGATGAACATCGCGATGTTGGCGACGGTGATCGGCAGCATCGCAAAGACCAGGCGTACCTG
>JABDIW010000450.1 GCA_013003515.1 Acidimicrobiia bacterium | reverse complement strand
AGTCAGGGCCAAACGTCCACACCCCCAATTGCACATGCTCCACCACAATCCGCGCGCTCACTGCAATCCGGAAACAGCGAATCCCGCCCTCCAATCAACGCCAGCCCTCCGAATCGGAGCCAAGTCGGAAAGGGTCAGGCATCCTGGCCGCAGTCATCTCGGTCGCCCTACCCGGAAACCACCCAGAACTCCATTGGTTGCCGCAGCCACCTTCCGGGTCAACATCCAGGCGGCCCGAGGACCAGCGATAGCTCCTCGATGAGATCGTCGGGATCGAGCACCGGGTGGGCGCCGTCTCGGATCAACCTGTTGGTTCCCTCGGACGTGGCTCGCTCCACGTCGCCCGGGACGGCGAAGACGGGACGGTCCTGGGTGAGCGCGGTGCCGGCAGTGATCAGCGCTCCCCCCGTGACGGCCGCTTCGACCACCACCACGGCGCCGGCCAGACCGGAGATGATCCTGTTACGAGGGGGAAACCTCCACGGCTCGGGCACCGTGCCAAGCGGGTACTCAGAGACCACGGCTCCTCCCCCATCCACCAGCTGACCTGCCAACGGCGTGTTCTCGGCCGGATACAGGACGTCGAGGCCACTCCCCAAGACGGCCACGCCGCGGCCTCCCGCCGACACGGTCCCCTGGTGGGCTGCGGCGTCGACACCGCGCGCCAGACCACTCACCAGGACCCAGCCCGCTTCCGCTATCGCGACGCCATAGCGACGGGCCAGACGCCGGCCATAGGTCGTGCATCGTCTGGTGCCGACAACTGCGACGGTTGGCGCATCGGGGATCTCGCCCCGAACGAACAGGCCGACCGGGGCGTCGGGCAGTTCCCGCAGCGGAGCCGGGAAGTCGGCGTCCTCGCGACCTACAAAGCGAGCACCGAGGACCCCAAGCGCTTCTCTGTGGTCGGCAAGGTCGGCGTCGGCTGCGGCACGAGCGGCATCAGGCACCCGTACCCGACCCCGACGTATGGCACGAACTGCACCCGCGACCGAGCCTCGCTCGCCGATCAGGGCCCGCTGGCGATCAGGGTGGAGGCCGGTCCACGCCATCCGGAGCGCGTCACTCATGGGGTCGTTCCCGCAGACGCAGGGCCTCTTCCACATGATCGCCGATCACGAGGTCGCTCTCCTCGAGATCGGCGATCGTTCGGGCGACCCGCAGCACACGCAACCACCCCCGAGCCGAAAGGCGGGCGGCGACCGACTCGCTTCTCATGATGTCGGCCACTTCGGGGGCAGAAGGCAGCCGGGCAAGATCGTCGCGGCCCAGGGAGGCATTGAGGGCTCCCCGGTCGGTTTGGCGTTTGCGGGCTGCCAGGACTCGAGCGCGCATCGAGGCCGAGGTCTCCCCCGGAGGGCCGTCGAGATCCTCGACATCCAGCCGGCTCACCTCCAGGCGGAGATCGATGCGGTCGAGCAACGGACCCGAGAACCGGCGCTGATACCGCGCCTTGATCGCAGGAGTGCAACTGCACCCAACGAGGCGGTCTTCGTAGAAGCCACAGGGACACGGGTTCGTGGCTGCTACGAGTTGGAAACTCGCCGGAAACCGCACCGATGCTCCCTTGCGGGCAACCGTGACCGATCCGGACTCGAGCGGCTGACGCAGCGCATCGAGGATCGTCGGCGGGAACTCACCGAGCTCGTCGAGAAAGAGCACTCCCCTGTGAGCCATGGTCACCTCACCGGGCACCGGGACTCCTGAACCACCGCCGATCAGCGCAGCCATCGTCGCCGAGTGATGCGGGGCTCGAAACGGTGGGAGAGAAGGGTCCGGCCGCTGTCTGCCTGCGGCCGCCCATGCCAGTGCTGCCTCGAGGGCCTCCTCTCCCTCGAGCTCGGGAAGGATGCCTGGCAGACACGAGGCCATGAGTGTCTTGCCGGATCCTGGCGAGCCGCTCATCAAGACGTGATGGCCGCCGGCAGCAGCGATCTCGAGTCCGCGCCGCACATCCTGCTGACCCCGGATGGCGCTGAAGTCGGGAGCGGGGATCCGTGCCACGGCAGCGGGCTCGACAGGATCAGGGATGTGATCGCCCTCCAGAAAGGCGACAGCCTCGGCCAGAGACGAGACCCCAACCGGGTCCGCTCCAGGCACCAGACGAGCCTCGTTCACCGACTGGCGCGGCAGCAACAGCGAGGTCGCTTCCTGGTCACGTGCAATGAGAGCTGCCCCCAGACCGCCTCGTGCAGAGCGAATCGTGCCGTCGAGGGCCAGCTCACCGAGTGCCACGACGTGGCGTGTCGATGCCGACAGCCGTCGAAAGGCCGACAGGAGCCCGAGGGCGATCGGAAGGTCGTAGGCAGAGCCTGCCTTGGGAACGTCGGCCGGTGACAGGTTGACGACCACGTAGCCACGTGGTGGACCGAGCCCAGAGGCGACCAGCGCCGATGTGACCCGCTGTTTGGCCTCGCGCACCGCGGTGTCGGGAAGGCCCACGATCTGGAGGATGTTCTTGGGTCCTCCGCCGGCGTGGACCTCGACGCGCAGCGGCACGGGCTGGACGCCGACGAGGACGACAGAGGTGACCGAGGCGAACACGTGGGCACCGTATGGGACCGAGATGCCCCGATCTAGACCCCCGCCCTGACCTACTCTCAGGGTCGTGGCCGCCTCGCCCAGAATCCTCGTGGTGTGCACCGGCAACCGGTGCCGTTCCCAGATGGCCCAGGGCTGGCTGGCCCACTACCTGCCGGACGGCGTGATCCGGTCAGCCGGCACTGCCCCGAAAGGCGTCCACCCGAAATCGATCCTCGCCATGGCCGAGGTCGGCATCGACATCTCAGGGCACTCGTCGGATCACATCTCCCAGTACCTCGGTGAGGACTGGGACCTCGTGGTCACGGTGTGTGACTCTGCGAAGGAGACATGTCCGGTGGTCCCAGGAGCTCGGCGCGTCGTCCACCATTCGTTCGAGGATCCCGACGACGAGACCCTGTCCGAGGAGGACCAGTGGGCGCTCTTTCGGCGGGTCCGCGACGAGGTCGGCGAGTGGGCCCGGCTTCTCGCAGACACTCACTAGACCATCGGCACGGCAGGCATTTGGCCCTAGTCGCCAGTCCTGCAGTGTGGTGAGGTGAGGTCAACGACTTGGCGAGCCCGCGTCAGGAGCGGAGACGGGCGGTCGTGGATGCATGATCCACGCACCTCAACTCACATAACCGGCAAGGGATCACGGTGCGGCGACATCTGTCGCCGCCCTGTCGCGTCTGGACCTGGAGGGACACGATGACGGCGCAGAGGATCACGCAGCTCACGATCTCGATCGCCGTCCTCGCCCTGACGCTCACCGTCCTGAGTCCCGTTGCGGCCACTGCTGTTGACGACCAGGTCGAGACGTGGATCGAGGTGGACCTCGATGTTGATGACGATTCGCCGAACATCGTCGGTGGGAACGAGGCAACTCCCGGGGAGTACCCCTTTGCCGTCGACATCGAGATGTCCATCTACGTCAGCTACACGATCTACCCGACCACGTACTACGGATGGATCCCTCGGCAGTGCGCCGGTTCGCTGATCGCCCCGGAGTGGGTGTTGACAGCCGCCCACTGCTTCAACTCGGTGTCGATCCCCAGCGACACTCATCCGTGGTATTCCTATCGCGGTTCCGTTCATGTGGATGACCTCGAGCTTCACATCGGACGCCACGACCTCACGACCACCAGCGGTGAAACGTTCTCGGCTGCGGCCGCTTTCGTGCACCCCGACTACGAGCCCATCGACAAGGGCCCCTACGACATCGCCCTGGTTCGGCTCAACGGCACATCGGGGTACTCACCCGTCGACCTCGCCACCAGCAGTGATGCCGGGCTGTACTCCGGCGGGACAACCGCAACCGCGATCGGGTGGGGCCACACCTCCGAGGGAGGCTCGTCGTCAGACGTTCTGATGGAGGTGGCCATTCCGACCCTGTCGGACGCCACGTGCTCATTCATCCTCGGCTCCGACTTCATCCCGTCGATCGAGCTGTGCGCCGGAGACATCTACAACGGCGGGGAGGACACCTGTCAGGGCGACAGCGGCGGACCGATCCTCGTGCCCGGTGCTTCGGGATGGCTCCAAGCAGGTGTGACCAGCTGGGGTATCGGCTGCGCCACCATCGTCCCCGGCGTGTACACAGAGGTCGCCGCCTACCGCGACTGGATCGACGAAACACAGACCATGACCCCGCTCGT
>JABDIW010000439.1 GCA_013003515.1 Acidimicrobiia bacterium | reverse complement strand
CCCTTCTTCATGGTGAACCTCATCGTGTTCAGGGACGGGGCCGTCTATGCCGACGGCCGGCCGACCGACCTCACCGGTAAGGAGGCCAACGACCTCTACGGAACCACCGGCGTCCCCATCCTGGTGGAGAACGGCATGCGGCCGGCGTTGGTGGGCCAGGTCACCGCTTCGACCGACCCCCCGCCGGTTCCTGCTTGGGACCAGGTCGCCATCGCCCGGTATCCGAGCTACGCCGCCTTCGTGGCGACGGTCGCCGACCCCGCCTTCCAAGAGGGCGGCCAGCACAAGGATGCAGGTGTCGAGGCCACGATGGCGATCGTGACCCACCGGCTCGACGAACCTCCATCTGCTGAAGAACTGCCGGCCGCAGAGGATCCCGCGGCCCTCTTCGAGATCATCTCTCACGCCGGGAGGGGAACGTCGGATCGTCCTGCTGCCCTTTCGGAGTACCTCGATGGTCTCACCCGACTGGTCGCCGACCACGGCGGTATCGCTCTCGGGACGTACGAGGTGACAGGCGTTTTGATCGGGGACGGACGTGAGTGGGACGAGGCCCGTGTCTGGTGGTTTGCCGATCCCTCGGATCTCGAAGCACTCCTGGCAGATCCCGAACTGGCGGAGTTGACCGCAGCCCGGGACCTCGCTTCCAGCGATTCCTACCGGCTCGTGCTCGACGGCGTGCAAGTCGAACCCATGGGCCGGACGCCGTGACCCGGACGGGCGGGTTGCCTCGGATCGTCGTGCTCGGGGTTGTCGGAGCGCTCCTCCTGACTGCATGCAGCGGGGACTAGGCCGATTCACAGGGATTCCCCAGGCGGCTCCCAGAAAGCCTTCAGAGTTGCCGGCGATGCTCGCACTCGACAATCACCTCATTCACCAAAGGAACCGAGACATGACATCGGATGCGCCCCGTCGGATCGCACAGGGCGGCGGCATTCAACAGGCCGGCACCAGGCGACATACGACGACCAGCGGGCTGAGGCGCGTCCTCGCGCTGAGCCTCGCCGGAGCCCTCTTCCTGTCCGCATGCGGCGGCGACTCGTCCGATGCGCCCGAGGATGCCACCACTACGAGAGCCTCGTCGACCACCACGACCGAGGCGCGCTCGACACCGAGCCTGCCGGGCCGACCGGGCGTGGGCGACGCCGACGAGAACCCCCCAGCGTTCTTCGACGGCCGTCTCGTTGAGGCCGACTACTGGGACGAGGAGCTGAAGATCCTGTCCGCCAACATGGGCTTCGACGGCATCATCGGATGGCCTAACACCGAGTTCGACACCATCCGGGCCGGCGGTGGGTCCTTCCACCAGCCTGCCTGCGCCGCGCCGGACGATCCCTTGGTGAGCGGAACCACCGCAGCCACCGTCGAAGCCCTGTAC
>JABDIW010000437.1 GCA_013003515.1 Acidimicrobiia bacterium | reverse complement strand
GGCAGGATCCGTTCCGATGAACGGCAACCCGGCAGGGTGGTCCACGGTGGCGAGGTCGTCGAGCTTGATTGCGGCGTCCTGAAGGCCGGCGATGGCATTGATCGACGTCAACGCCTCGCTGGAGTCGGGTCCGGTGACGGGGACGATGGCCTCGGCGGCTGCGGGCAACGTTCCTTGCAGCGCCAGCGCCGAGGCGCCGAACTCACTCCGTCGCTCGTCGATCCGGTCCTCCACGTACTGCGGTGCCCACCACAGGACGGTTCCAACGATCCCGGCGATCAGCAGTGCGCCGATGATGATCGACCATCGCCATGTGCGCTTCGACCGATAGACGGCGGACATTGCGGTCGGTTCCCAGTTGGTGAAGGTGTCATCGACCCGGCCGAAGACGTCGGCCGGTGGGCCCTCCTCCGCGGGTGGGGCAGGCGCAAACGGCTCGGCGGGTGCGAGGTCGGCAGCAGACACCGTTTCGGGAGTGACGACGTTCATGAACCACTCGCCGGTCTGGCCCGGTTCTGGCGGCTGATTAGGTTTGCGGGTCACACGTTCCTATCGGAAGAATCGAACCGAGTATGAAGATACCGCTGATCCGGCTGGATGCCGGCCTTCCGGCTCCGGAGCGCTCCCATCCTGGGGACGGCGCCGTCGATCTCCGTTCGCGCGAAGACGTTCGGCTCGATCCGGGGGAGCGCCAGATGGTGCCGACCGGCGTCGCGGTTGCGATCCCCGACGGCCACGCCGGGCTGGTCGTTCCTCGCAGCGGCCTGGCGGCGAGGGAAGGCCTCAGCGTCGTCAACGGCCCCGGCCTGGTGGATTCGGGATATCGCGGCGAACTGAAAGTCATCTTGATCAACCTGGGTTCCGAGCCGATAGAGATCGAGAGAGGTGATCGCATCGCCCAGCTGATGGTGATTCCGATCGTCGCTCCCGATTTCGTCGAGGTCGACGAGCTTCCCGACTCGAGTCGGGGAGATGGCGGTTTCGGCTCGACGGGGGTGTGATCGCACCTTCTCGGCTCCTTTGGGGCCGTGGTACGATTTTCGGACGATTGCGGACGTAGCTCAGTTGGTAGAGCGTCACCTTGCCAAGGTGAAGGTCGCCGGTTCGAACCCGGTCGTCCGCTCCACCGAGGGCGGCCAGATGCGGCCGCCCTCTGCATTGGCGACGTGGCCGAGTGGTTAGGCAAGGGTCTGCAAAACCCTGTACCCGGGTTCGATTCCCGGCGTCGCCTCGACGGGTACACTCGTATCCAGGCCTGGGCGGTTAGCTCAGGGGGAGAGCGCTTCCCTGACACGGAAGAGGTCGGCGGTTCAAATCCGCCACCGCCCACTCGAAAGACGCTGCCCGTGGGGGGCAGCGTTTTTCGCGTTCTGACCACCCGTGGCTCGTTCCGGTTCGAGTCCTGTTCGGCCTCGAACCCTCGCTCGATTGTGTCCTCGCTCCGCTCGGACGCCTGTTTCTAGGTCGGCGGTTCAAATCCGCCACCGCCCACTCGAAAGACGCTGCCCGTGGG
>JABDIW010000429.1 GCA_013003515.1 Acidimicrobiia bacterium | reverse complement strand
ATGGTCCCGGCGTACATGCGGCTCTTGATGTCGCTCAGGATGGACGGGCTCTTCTCGGCGTATTCGGCGGCGAGCGCCACGGCTCGTGGAACCACCTGGTCGGCGGCCACGGCGAGGTTGGCGATGTGGCTGTCGAGCGCCTCGGCTGCGGTGAAGCGGTGCCCGGTGACCATGGCGATGTGTGCTGTCGGTTGTGGCAGCTTGTGGCGTATCAACGAGTCCATGCCGTCGGAGAACGGGATGCCGATGTCGACTTCGGGCAGACAGAACCATCCGCGATCCTCACGCATCACGCGGAAGTCGTGAGTCAACGCGATCATGGCGCCGGCGGCGAAGGTGTGGCCGTTCATCGCTGCCACCGTCACCCGGCCGAAACGCAACAGCCGCGCCAACAGCTTCTCGACGTCGATGACGAACTGCCGCATGTCCTCGGTGTTGTCGCGTGACAGCCACTCCAGGTCGAGCCCGTTGGAGTAGTACTTGCCTTCACCGGTGGTCACCATGGCCGCCGGTGGTCCGGACTCCACCTCGTCGAGCACCTCGTTGAACCGGTCGACGAACTCACGGTTGAGCCGGTTCTCCCCGGCCCGCATCGTTACGACTGCAACGTTTCCCTCGTAGGTCAGGTCGATCATGCGGCGACCCTACGACGCCATTTGGCTCGCTGCCATCGGTTAGCTTTCGGTCATGGCTTTCACCCCCGGTCCTGAGGGCACATACACAGTCGCTGTCGGCGACCTGGACACGGCCGAGGTCGTGGGCTCGGGCGACGTGCCTGTCCTCGCCACCCCCCGCGTCGTCGCCTGGATGGAGATTGCGGCCGTCGAGGCGTTGCGTCCCCTTCTCACCGAAGGGGAGACGACGGTCGGCACCGAGGTATCCATCGAGCACCTCGCTGCCTCACCCGTCGGAACGGTGGTGCAGTGCCGTGCCGTGGTAACCGCCGTGGAGGGACGGACGATCACCTTCGATGTTTCGGCCCACCAGGAGGACGTCGTCCTGGCACGCGGTGTCCACCGGCGAGTCGTCGTCGACCGGGAGCGGTTCCTCGCTCGGGCCGGCGCCTGAACTGCGGTCCGCCAGCGGTGTGAGCGGCGGCAGCCGAGCAGGTGGGCGACAGCACGATGGTGTGTCATAGGTCGCCTGGATAGAGTGCTGCTCCATGAAGGGCGATGTCATCCTCGTCGGGGAAGAGCATCAGAACGCGGCCGAGCAGATCATCGACCGGCTTCTGGGGGAGATCCAGGCCTCTGAGCGGCGATTCACCATGAACGTGGCCGGCGAGTCGGGGAGCGGCAAATCCGAGACCGGCCAGGCACTGGCTGATGCGCTCGCCTCCCGAGGGATCAGTGCCGTGGTGCTCCAGCAGGACGACTACTACGTGCTGCCTCCCCGGTTCAACGATGCCGCTCGGCGCGCCAACTTCCTCTGGGTCGGCACCACCGAGGTGAGGCTCGATCTTCTCGACGCTCACCTGCAGGCGGCACAAGAGGGTGCAAGCTCGATCGTGAAGCCGCTGGTCATCTACTCAGAGAACCGCATCGACGAAGAGGAGATCTCCCTCGACGGTGTCCATGTGGTGATCGCCGAAGGTGTGTACACCTCGCTCTGTGAGCATGCGGATCGGCGGGTCTTCATCGCCCGCAACCGACTCGAGACCATGGAGCACCGGATGAAGCGCGGGCGGGAGGAGTTCGACCCCTTCATCGAAAAGGTTCTCGAGACCGAGCACGAGATCATCTCCCAACATCGTGCCGTCGCCGACGTGGTCATCAGTCGCGAGTACGACGTCGAGTTCGTGAAGGCGTGACGGTCGGTATCCCTGGCGAAGCGGGTTTCGTCGACGGCACCTCGTCGTTCCTGACCGGCGTGCGTCC
>JABDIW010000387.1 GCA_013003515.1 Acidimicrobiia bacterium | reverse complement strand
TCCTCCCCGGTGACGCCTCGCGGGCCGTACGCTGCCGATCGTGAACGCCTCATCACCAATGCCTCCGCTGACGGGCTCTTCTCTCGACAGGACCGAGTGGACGTTCCCGGCGGACCTCGAGGGGCCGACCCTCCTCATGGTGGCGTTCAGGCAGGCTCAGCAGGCTCAGGTGAACACCTGGCTTCCCATCGCCAGACGCCTGGGCCAGAGCAACGAGAGCTTCGCGTACTTCGAGGTCCCGTTCATCGACGTGAAGTGGCGGCCGGCGCGGGGCTTCATCGATGGGGGGATGCGGGCCGGTATCGCCGACGCCGAGGTTCAGGCGACAACAGTCACCGTGTACGGCCGGCGTGGACCGTGGCTACGCCGGCTCGGAGTCGACTCGCTGGATGACATCGTCGTTCTTCTCGTCGATGGAGACGGTCTCGTCCACTGGATGACGCGGGGTGAGGCTGCACCCGATGCGGAGTTGGACATCCAGGAGGTCCTGCACGGGATCTCTGGTCGATAATGGTGCCGTGCTTTTTCAGAAGCGGCTCTGGGAGCCGATCCAATCGGGCGAGATGACGCTGACGTTCCGGCGCTGGAAGCGGCGCCAGGTCGTGGCCGGCAACCGGTACCGCACGCCCGCCGGCATCGTCGAAGTCACATCGGTCGACATCGTGGCGGAATCGACCATCGCCGATGCTGAGGCTCGCGCCGCGTGTCATGAGAGCGCCGAGGCGCTCATTTCCGATCTCCCTGGCGATGCGGCCTCACCGATCTATCGAATCGCCTTCAGATACGTCGATGAACCCGATCCACGTCAGCTCCTCGCCGAGGACGATGAGCTGGACGAGTCGTCCCTGGCCGAGATCGACAAACGCCTCGATCGCCTTGACAAGGCCTCCAAGCACGGGGCGTGGACCCGGCAGGTTCTGCAGACGATCGCCGACCATCCGCATCGGCGGGCTCCGGACCTTGCGGAGATGTACGGGCGGGAGACCCAGCCCTTCAAGACCGACGTGCGCAAGCTCAAGAACCTGGGGCTGACCCTGAGCTTCAACCCTGGTTACACGTTGTCGCCTCGCGGCGAGGCGTACCTGGCGGCCCACCGAGCGAGGACATCGTGAAGGCGTTCAAGGGAACGGTGCGGGGGCGGGTGCAGGGCGTCGGGTTCCGCTACAGCACACGCGACGTTGCGATCCGGCTGGGCTTGCACGGATGGGTGCGCAACACGCCAGACGGTGCCGTCAGCGTCTTCGCACAGGGCGAGGAGGTGGCGATCGACCGTTTCCTCGAGTATCTCCAGGAGGGACCCCGCGTTGCTCGTGTCGACGCAGTGATGGTCGACGTCGTCGACATCGACCTGACCCTGGACCGGTTCGAGATCAGGTGAGGGTTCTGTGATCCTGGTGTCGATGCTGAATCAAAAGGACGAACCACGCTGTGGATGACCTCGCCGCCCTCGTTGCTCACTGGCCCGTGCGTCGGGCCGCCCTCGGCGTCACCGACCCCGATTCGATCCTGGGGCTGACGGGCGATCTCGAGTGGCAGACGCGGATCGCATCGGTGGGGAAGCTCTTCGTCGGCTACGCGGCGCTGGTCGCCATCGAGGAGCACTCGCTCGAGCTCGATGATCCGGCGGGGCCCGACGGGTCGACGGTGAGACATGTCCTGGCCCACGCCTCGGGGATGGGGTTCGACACGTTCGAGCCGGTGACACGGGTGGGTGCCCGCCGGGTGTACTCCAACGCCGGCATCGAGTATTTCGCCGACTACCTGGCCGAGCGCACCGGATTTCCCATCGGCCAGTACTTGCAGGAAGCGGTCTTCGATCCGTTGGGGATGGTGCAGACCGAGGTCCGTGGATCGCCCGCACATGAGGTGTGGTCGTCTCTCGACGACTTGCTTGCGTTCAGCCGGGAGCTTCTCAACCCGACGTTGGTCACCCAGGCCACGCTGGACGATGCCACCCGGCCTCACTTCCCGGAGCTCTCCGGCGTGGTGCCCGGGATTGGTCGGTTCGACCCGAACTCGTGGGGGCTCACCTTCGAGTTGAAGGTGGGGAAGCCGAGCCATTGGACCGGGCGTAAGACGTCGCCACGGACCTTTGGACACTTCGGCGGGGCAGGGACCTATCTGTGGGTCGACCCGGATGCCGGCCTCGCT
>JABDIW010000380.1 GCA_013003515.1 Acidimicrobiia bacterium | reverse complement strand
CCGACAGCCGCAAGCACGAGCGGCAGCTCATAGGCGATCAGCTGGGCGCCGGCCCGAAGGCCACCGATCAGCGAGTACTTGTTGCCAGACGACCATCCGGCCATCAGCACGCCAACGGTGGTGATCGACGACACAGCCAGCAGGTAGAAGAGGCCGAGGTCGAGGTCGCGTCCCACGAGATCGGGCCCGAACGGGATGATCACGAATGCAGCGAACGTGCCGACCATCACCACGTACGGGGCGAACTTGAACACCTGCCGGTCCGCCGCAGCAGGGACGAGGTCCTCTTTCTGGATGAACTTGAGACCGTCGGCGAGAGGCTGGGCCCAACCGAATCGCCCACCGGCGAAGTAGGGGCCGATCCGGTACTGCATGTGCGCCGAGATCTTGAGTTCGCCGAAGATCACCACCAGCGACACGGTGAGCATCGCTCCCATGATCGCTATCAGCTTGATCGCCAGCTCGAGCCAGAAGTTCATCGGTCGAGGTCTCCCAGCACGAAATCGAGGCTTCCGAGGGTGGCGACCAGGTCTGGGAGCAGCTCACCTTCGAGGAGCCAGGGGAGGATCGACAGGTTCGAGAACGAGGCCGAACGGATCTTGACTCGATACGGGATGCGGCCGCCCTCGGACACGATGTGGTAGCCCATCTCGCCCTTCGGGTTCTCGGCCCGCACGTAGACCTCGCCCTTGGGGACCTTGATGATGCGAGGCACCTTTGCCTGCAGCGGGCCCGACGGCATCTTGTCGATCGCCTGTTTGATGATCCTGGCGGCTTGCCGGATCTCCTCGTTGCGCATGATGTACCGGTCGTAGCTGTCGCCGTTGGTGCCGGTGGGGATGTCGAAGTCGATGCCGTCGTAGGGCAGGATCGCCTCGGCCTTGCGGAGGTCGAATTCGACACCGGATGCGCGCAGGTTCGGGCCGGACACACCGAATTCGATGGCCTTGTCGGCGGGGATCACGCCCACTCCCACGGTGCGAGCCTTGATCAGCTCGTTGCCGGTCACCAGGCGATCGAGGTCGTCGCAGATGACGAGCACCCGGTCCATGGCCTCCTGGGTCTGAGCGAGGAAGCCCTTCGGGATGTCCTGAGCAACCTTCTTCTGGGTGGGTCCACCGCCGGCGGCGGGCTTCACGCCGCCGATGCGGTTGAAGTTGGGGTGGAAGCGGCCGCCGGTCACGCTCTCGATCAGCTCGAGGACACGTTCCCGCTCTCGCAGGGCGTGCATCAGAGGCGTCGAGGCGCCCAGCTCCAGAGGGAACGACGACATGAACACCAGATGCGAGGAGATCCTGGCCATCTCGGTGAGGATCAACCGAACGTACTGGGCTCGCTCCGGCACCTCGAGACCCATCAGCTTTTCGACACCGACGACGAAGGGGATCTCGTTGGCGAAGCCCGACACCCAATCGATCCGGTTGACCAGGGCGATGATCTGGGCGTACGTGCGGACCTCGCTGAGCTTCTCGTATCCGCGGTGCATGTACCCGACGACAGGATCGACCGACTCGATCCGCTCGCCATCGACACGGGCGACGAGACGCAGCACGCCGTGAGTAGAAGGGTGCTGGGGCCCGATATTGAGGGTCATGTCCGGTGTCTCGAGCTCCACGGACACCGCGGTCTCCGACAGGTGCATGGCGAGGTTCGGGTCGACCGTGGTCACTCGCCCGCCTCCGGGTTCTCGGTCGACGGGCCGGTGTCGGGCATGCCCTCGACATCCACGGTGCCCGGCCAGGGCTTCACCTCACGAGACAACAAGGGGTAGTCCTTGCGCAGCGGGTGGCCCTCGAAACCATCGGGGAGGTAGATCTTGACGAGGTTGGGGTGGCCGCGGAAGTCGATGCCGAACATCTCTGCGGCCTCTCGCTCGTGCCACTCGGCTCCGCCGAAGACCGGAACCAGCGAATCGAGGGCGGCATCGTCCTTCGGGATGTTGGTGGCGATGGTGGCGGCGCTGGCATCCGTCACGTTGGAGAGGCGGCACAGCACTTCGTAGCGCTCCTCGACGGTCTCGGCATCGTCGACGCCCTCACCGACGGCGACCTCTGCCGCCCAGTCGACCGCGGACAGCCAGGAGAAGAACACCAATCCCGAGTCGCGGGCCTTGGTGATGGCCTCGACCCAACGGTCGGCAGGAACAGTCACCTTGACCGTGTCGAAGTCTGCGGTCCACGACGACCCACCGATGGCGTCGGACAGCTCCGCGGCAAAGCCGGAGAGGTCGACTCCGCCGGCCGGAGTGTCGTCGGCGATCGGGGCGTCAGCGACGTCAGACGGGCTGTCGGTCATGCTCTGTCCACTTCGCCTGCACGTCCTCACCTGTGATCTGCTGCTGAAGCAAGATGATTCCCTCCATCAGCGCCTCGGGCCGCGGCGGACAACCGGGCACATAGACGTCGACGGGGATGATCTGATCGACACCTTTCGTCACCGAGTACGAGTCCCAGTAGGGGCCGCCGCAGTTGGAGCAGGATCCCATCGAGATCACGTACTTCGGGTCAGGCATCTGGTCGTAGAGGCGCTTCACGGCGGGCGCCATCTTGTCGGTGACGGTGCCGGCCACCACCATGAGATCAGCCTGGCGGGGGGAGGCGGGCAGCGGGATGATTCCGAACCGCATGAAGTCATACCGGGGCCCAGAGGCGGCCATCATCTCGATGGCGCAGCACGCAAGCCCGAACTGGAACATCCACAGGGAGTACTTCCGGCTCCAATTGAGCAGCCACGAAACGGGCTTGAGCCCACCAAACTTCTCGGCGACTACTCCCACCGCAAGACTCCCTTGCGAATGGCATAGAGAAGACCCTCAAGCAGCGTCAGGATGAACAAGATCATCGCCACGAGTCCAAAGGCACCGAGACTCTCGGCGACGATGGCCCACGGGAAGATGAACACGGCCTCGACGTCGAAGACCACGAACAGGAGCCCGAAGACGTAGTAGCGGACGAACGTCTGGTTCCAACCCTGTCCCACCGGGTCGACGCCGCACTCGTAGGTGAGCAGTTTCTCCTTGGTCGGATTGGACGGCCGCACGAGGTAGGTGATGCCGAGCGTCGCAGCAACCAGCACAACGCCGAACGCCGCGAACGCAGCAACGGTGATGTAGTCCTGAAAGTACGCGCTCACTCTGCTGC
>JABDIW010000366.1 GCA_013003515.1 Acidimicrobiia bacterium | reverse complement strand
CGGGTGATTCGATCACGGTGGCGCCGATCCAGACTCTGTCCGATCGTGAGTACCAGGAGATGCGAGACGACGCCATCGCCTGTCTCGACGCGATCGGCGTGGCGACCGGAGGTTCCAACGTCCAGTTCGCCGTGGATCCGACCACAGGGCGACGCATCGTCGTCGAGATGAACCCCAGGGTGTCGCGATCGTCGGCCCTCGCTTCGAAGGCAACCGGATTCCCGATCGCCAAGATCGCAGCCAAGCTCGCGGTGGGATACACCCTCGACGAGATCGCCAACGACATCACCGGGGCAACCCCGGCGTCGTTCGAGCCCGCCCTCGATTACGTCGTGGTCAAGGTGCCAAGGTTCGATTTTGCCAAGTTCCCCAGCGCCGGGGACACCCTGGGGACCTCGATGCAGAGCGTCGGGGAGGCGATGGCCATCGGTCGCACCTTCCCCGAAGCCCTGCAGAAGGCCCTCAGATCACTCGAGACCGGCCGCGCCGGGCTCAACGCAGACGAGGCCGAGGTGGTCTTCGATGGGGTCACAGACGCCGATCTGATAGCAGGCTTGCGCCGTCCTTCCCCGGGCCGGGTGTTCGCCGCCGGTGAAGCACTGCGCCGCGGCTCGAAGGTCGACGATGTAGCCACAGCTACGGGTTGGGACCCGTGGTATGTGGACCAGTTGGCGTGGCTGGTCGAGATTCGCCACGAAGTGGCGGAAACCGGCCCGACGCCGGAGTCGGTGCGGACCGCAAAGCGGTGGGGCTTCTCGGACGCGCAGCTCGCCTATCTGTGGGGCATCGAGGCGGGTGAGGTCCGCGACCTTCGGGCCCGGTCCGGTGTGCGTTCCACGTTCAAGACCGTCGATACCTGTGCCGCCGAGTTCGAGGCACAGACCCCGTACTTCTATTCGACCTTCGAGGACGAGGACGAGGCGCCCGAGCCCGGGTCGCGCACTGTGGTGGTCCTCGGTTCCGGCCCCAATCGCATCGGCCAGGGAATCGAGTTCGACTACTGCTGTGTGCATGCGTCGTTTGCCCTGGCCGACGCCGGGTATGAGTCGGTGATGGTCAACTGCAACCCCGAAACCGTGTCCACCGACTACGACACCTCGGACCGTCTGTACTTCGAGCCCCTCACCACCGAGGACGTGATGGCCGTGATCGAACGCGAACAGCCGGTGGCCGTCGTCGTCCAGCTCGGCGGGCAAACCCCGCTGAAGCTGGCCCACGACCTCGAGGAGGCCGGCGTCACGATCGCCGGGACGAGCCCGGATGCCATCGACACGGCAGAGGACCGGGAACGCTTCTCGGCGCTGTGCAGCGAGCTGGACGTTCCCCAGCCCGCCCATGGCACCGCCCGATCGGTGGCCGAAGCCTCCGAGATCGTCGACGACATCGGGTTCCCGGTGCTGGTGCGGCCTTCATACGTGCTGGGAGGCAGGGCCATGCGGATCGTCTATGACGCCGGTGAGTTGTCTGGCTACCTGCAGGGTCTCTACGCCGATCTCGGTGGGGGAGAGGTCGACCTCGTCGACAGCCCGCTCTTGATAGACCGGTTCCTGGAGGCCGCGACGGAGGTGGACGTCGACGCCATCTTCGACGGCACCGAACTGTTGATCGGTGGGGTGATGGAGCACGTCGAGGAGGCCGGCGTCCACTCCGGCGACTCGGCATGCGTCGTGCCACCTCCGACACTCGCAGCCGAGGCTCTCTCCCGGATCGAGGAGTACACCGCTCGCCTCGCCGAGGGCCTCGACGTGAGAGGCCTCCTCAACATCCAGTTCGCAGTGAAGGGCGACGACGTGTTCGTCCTCGAGGCGAACCCCCGGGCGTCTCGCACCGTGCCGTTCATCTCCAAGGCGACCGGCGTCCCCCTGGCCAAGGTCGCCACCAGAGTGATGATGGGCGAGTCTCTGGCCGAGTTGCGCGCAGCCGGAGAGTTGCCGACTCCAAAACGGGGGTTCACGTCGGTCAAGGAGGCGGTCCTGCCGTGGAAGCGGTTCCCGGAGGAGGACACCATCCTGGGCCCGGAGATGCGTGCCACAGGAGAAGTGATGGGCATTGGCACCGACACCGGCGTTGCCTATGCCAAAGCGCTCGTCGGTGCGGGCCACCGGGTGCCCACGGGTGGGACGGTCTTCGTGTCGCTCGCCGATCGTGACAAGGCTCTCGGTGTCGAGGCCGCCGCCATCCTCGCGTCGCTCGGGTTCCGCCTTCTGGCCACGCACGGCACCGCCGGTCACCTGGCGCGCAGCGGCATCGCCGCAACGCATGTCGACAAGGTCGGCGAGGGGCCGTGGGATCCGGTGTCGTTGCTGGAGGCCGGCGAGATCGACCTCGTCATCAACACACCACGGGGACAACGCGCCAGGGGTGATGGTCGGCTCATTCGCCGCGCCGCCCAGCGCCACGGAATCCCGTGCGTGACCACCGTCCAGGGAGGCCTGGCAGTGGCGCGGAGCCTGGACCGGGGCCTCGAGGGTGTCACCGAGGTCCGCTCTCTTCAGGGCTGGCATGGTTGATCTCTCGGTCGATCTCGGCCCGCTGTCGCTGACCTCGCCGCTCGTCGCGGCGTGTGGAACGTTCGGGTCCGTCGTCGAGTTCGCCAGGGTCGCCGACCTGTCGCTCTACGGCGCTGCCGTGGCGAAGTCCGTTTCCGAGGAGCCATGGGAAGGGAGGCCGCCGCCCCGGGTCGCACCGACGGAGGTCGGGATGCTGAACGGGATCGGCATCCAGAACCCCGGCATCCATGCCTGGTCGTCGGAGATCGGCCCCCGCCTTCCCGGGCTCGACGTGCCGGTGTGGGGGTCGGCCGTGGGTACCACCAGCGACGAGTTCGCCAGGGTGGCCAAAGGTCTCGAGAGCGCCGGCGTTGGCGCGGTCGAGGTCAATCTGTCCTGTCCGAATCTCGAAGGCGAGTCGATGTTTGCGCTCGACCCATCAGCATCGGCCCGGGTCGTCGACGCCGTGCGCAGCTCGGTCGGCATCCCGGTAGGGGCGAAGCTCTCCCCGAACGCGGAGGACATCGTCGCGATCGCCCGGTCGGTTGCCGACGCCGGAGCCGACTTCGTGACGCTCACCAACACGATCTGGGGGGCAGCCATCGACCCGGAAACGAGGCGACCCCGACTCTCCGGAGTGATCGGCGGCTACTCGGGTTCCGCCATCAAGCCGATTGCGCTCCGCTGTGTCATCGAAGTGCACCGTGAGCTCCCACACCTCCCGATCGTCGGGTGCGGAGGCGTCCGCACCGGTGACGATGTCGTCGAATACCTGCTGGCCGGAGCCTCTGCCGTCGCCATCGGGACGGCCCACTTCGAGCACCCGGGGATCGCCAAGTCGATATCTCACCGCGTCGCCGAGCTGGCCCGGCACCACGAGGTGGCCCGGGTCTCCGAGCTGACTGGCATGATGGAACCGTGGTAGCCCCGATCATCGTCGCGCTGGATGTCGATTCCGCCGAAAGAGCGGTGCGGCTGGCGCGTGATCTCCAGCCGCATGTTGCGGGTTTCAAGGTCGGCCTCGGCCTGCTGGCCCGGGTCGGCCCTGGTCTCATCGAACGGCTCACGGAGGCGGGAAAGCCCGTGTTCGTCGACGCCAAACTCCACGACATCCCCGACCAGGTGCACCGTGCGGCCACCGAATACGGTCGCCACGGCGCCCGGTGGGTCACGGCACATGCCTCGGGTGGTGCGGCGATGCTGTCTGCTGCTGTCGAAGGGCTCGCTTCCACGGCACCGGGGGGTGGTGTCCTCGCCGTCACGGTCCTGACCTCTCTCGACGAAGCCGCAATCGAGGAGATCGGGATCGAGCCGCCGATCGCAGACCTGGTGGCTTCGATGGCAGCCGTCGCCGACCGGACGGGGTGCGAGGGCGCGGTGTGCTCGACTCACGAGATCGGTGTGATTCGCACCGTGGCGCCGCGACTGATCTCAGTCGTTCCCGGGATCCGACCCGAACCGACGGACGACGACCAAGCCCGCACCGCGACGCCTGGAGTCGCTACCGCCGCGGGAGCCGATTACCTCGTCATCGGGCGACCCATCACCAGCGCCGACGACCCGGCTGCGGCTGCGGCTGCGATTGCCCGGTAGCATGCCCGCCGTGCCACCCAAACTGACACCAGAGCAGCGGCAAGCCGCTCTCGCCAAAGCCGGCGAAGCGCGCCGGCAGCGGGCTGAGATGAAGGAGCTCCTCAGTACCGGGAGCCTGACCTTCGCCGAGGTTCTCGAACGCGCCGAAACGGATGAGATCGTCGCCGGCACCAAGATCACGGCCGTCCTCGTGTCGCTGCCGGGCATGGGGAAGGTCAAGACCAAGCGCTTGATGGAGGAGCATGGAATCGCCGACAACAGGCGCATCCGGGGACTCGGAGACCGACAGCGGCGGGTCCTCCTCGACCTCTTCTCCTGACCGTCCCGGTCGGTTGATCGTTGTCTCCGGACCCTCCGGGGTCGGCAAGACGAGTGTCGTGAACGGTGTCGCCGCACGGCTCCCTGTCCACTTCTCGGTATCGGCAACGACGCGAGCTCCCCGGCCAGGTGAGACCGACGGGGTCGAGTACTTCTTCGTGGATCGCGAGGAGTTCGAGCGTCGCATCGACGCCGGCGACCTCCTCGAGTGGGCCGAGTACGGCGCAAACCTGTACGGAACTCCCCGAGTCGCGGTGGAGCAGCAGCTGGCCGCCGGCTACGACATCATCCTCGACATCGAGAACCGTGGTGCGGCCCAGATACGGGCTTCGTTTGCCGACGCGGTGCTGGTGTTCGTCGCTCCGCCGTCGCTCGAATCGCTCGAGCAGCGCCTTCGTGATCGGGGCGACACCTCGGAGCAAGACGTCAGGCGGCGACTGGCTGTCGCCGCCGAGCAGATCGATGAAGCGGCCCGCCTGTACGACCATGTGATCGTCAACGAGCACCTGTCGGACGCGATCGCCGCCGTGGTGGATATACTGGCCGCCCCGTTGGACGAATCGTCCGAGGAGATCCCATGATCGAACCAGCCGTTGAACGCGTCGTCGCACACGCCGGAAGCCGTTTTGGCCTCGTGGTCCTGGCAGCTCGCCGGGCCCGCCAGATCAACGCGTACTTCAACCAGCTCGGCGAAGGCCTCGGCAGCTATGTGCCGCCGCAGGTGCACTCGTTGTCGAGGAAGCCGCTGTCCATCTCGCTCGAAGAGATCGATGCGGGCAAGGTGGTCGTCGACACCGTCGCCGAGGAATCAGCCGCAGAAACCGAGGAGTAGCAGCAAGTGCTGCGCGGACGCCGCGTGGTACTCGGTGTGTCGGGCGGTGTCGCTGCCTACAAGGCCGCCTACCTGGCGCGTCGCCTCGTAGAGGCAGGAGCCGAGGTTCGGGCCATCATGACGCCGTCATCGCGTCATTTCATCGGTCCCCACACCTTCACGGCGATCACCGGAACCCCCGCAATCACCGACCTCTTCAGTGGTGTGAGCCCGCACACAGAGCTCGCCCGCTGGGGTGAGGTCATCGTCATAGCGCCCGCCACAGCGGCCACGATCGGTCGTTGCGCCAACGGCATATCGTCGAACGTGCTGGCAGCAACCGTTCTCGCGTCCGATCGGCCACTGGTGGTCGCTCCAGCGATGCACACCGAGATGTGGGAGCACCCGGCGACGCAGCGCAACATCGAGACGTTGGCGGCCGACGGCGTCACGATCGTCGGTCCCGGTAGTGGAGACCTCGCCGGCGGCGACTCAGGGATCGGGAGACTCGTCGAACCGGAGGAGATCGTTGCCGCCGTCGAGCACGTCCTGGCTGCAGGCCGTGACCTCGCAGGGCTCAGCATGATCGTCACGGCTGGTGGCACCAGGGAGCCGATCGACCCGGTGCGCTATGTCGGAAACCACAGCTCAGGAAAGATGGGGTTCGCCATTGCCGGTGCGGCGGCCCGCCGCGGAGCCGCCGTCACCCTTGTGAGCACCGTCCCATATCTCGCCGACGAGCCGGGTGTCGATGTCGTCGAGGTGGACACGGCCGGCGAGATGGCACGCGCCGTGTGGGGCCGGGCGGCCGAATCGGATGTGGTCGTCATGGCTGCCGCCGTTGCCGACTTCCGCCCCGTGAACCCTGCAGACCACAAGATCAAGAGGTCTCGAGACGGCATCCCCACGGTCGAGTTCGAGGCAACCGAAGATGTCCTCGCCGGAGTCGTGGCGATGGAGGAGCGTCCGATCGTGGTCGGATTCGCCGCCGAGGCCGGCGACCTCGAGGACGCCGAGCGCAAGGCCAAGGACAAGGGCGTCGATCTGTTGGTGGCAAACGACATCGCCCGGCCCGGTTCAGGGTTCGGCAGCGACACGAACGAGGTCACGGTCATCGACGCCGACGGCAGCTCCGAATCCTGGGAGCTGATGCCGAAGGACGAGGTGGCAGACAAGCTCCTCGATCGGATTCGCGACCTCAACGCGTGAGCCAGGTCGTCAGGGTCGTTCCCGACGTTCCGTCTTTCGCTGTCGATGACGGATTCGCGTATTCGGTTCCCGAGACCCTGCAACCGATCCGGATGGGGGCGATGGTCAGGGTGCCGCTCGGGGGGCGCACGGTCCGTGGCTATGTCGTCGACGCCGATGCAACCAGCGACCGCAAGCTGCGGCCCATCAAGGGTCAGACCGGTGACCTGCCGGTCTTCGATGCGGGGTTGCTTCAGACCTTGCGGTGGGCGGCCATCCACTACGTCTCCCCACTCGGGCCGATGCTGGCCAAAGCTGCCCCACCGAACGTCCCGCGACTTCTGCCGGACGTCGATCTCGACCCGGTTGCAGTCACCGAGTCCCCACTCCCGGAGATCACCAATCGCGCCGCATCAGGGGGCCGTATCCCGCCGCATGCGTTGCTGCAGACGGGACCGTGGGCGACGACTGTGGCTGGTCTGGCATCGGGAGTCCTGGCAGCCGGGAGAAACGTCGCCGTGGTCGTGCCGACGGTCGGCGAGGTGGGAGAGCTGGCGGCGGCGCTGCCATTTGGGAACCGCGTCCACATGGCGTCGTCCCAGTACCCGGCTCGTCAGACCACCGAGGCGTGGGCGGCGAGCCAAACGGGGCACGGTGTCCTGGTGATCGGCACCCGGGAGATCACCACCTGGCCCATGGGTGATTTGGGGCTGATGATCGTCGTCGAGCCGGGCCGACGCTCTCTGAAGGCTCCGCAGACCCCGACGTTGCGAGTTGGCGACATCGCCCGCCGCCGCGCTGCCGTCGAAGGGCTCGGCCTGGTCTACCTGGGCCCGGTTCCACCGAGTGAGGTGGTCGCCGCCGGAACCCGGATCAGTCGACCGCGTGGCCGGGTCTGGTCCCGTGTCGAGGTCGTCGATCGGCGGTCGGCGACACTGTCGGGCATCGTCACCGATGCGACACGGCGGGCGCTTCAAACCGTCACGAGTCGGCATGGTTCCGCGTTCGTGTTCGTCCCCCGGCGTCAGGAATACCTGGTGTGTCGAGCGTGTGGTGAGCCGCGTCGGTGCATGTCGTGTGGCTCGGCGGTTCCCCGCGAACCGGTGTGCCGAAGATGCAGCACCGTCAACGGCGCCTGCCAACACTGTCAGAACGATCAGTTCAGGGCTGTCGGTTTGAGCGTCGGTCGGGTCATCGACGACCTGCGCCGCTCGATCGACTCGGTCGGCGCGTCCGGCTCGGGCTCCGCCGTCGTCGTCGGCACCGAGCGAGACCTGGTCGGGCAGCCGGCGGTCGACATCTCGGTGTTACTGGGTCTCGACTCCATGCTCCTCGCCCCCAACTACCGGGCCGGCGAGGAGGCCTTGAGGATCGGTGCCCGCGTGGCCGGCATGGTCAGGGCCGGGTCGGGCCGGAGATGCATCCTCGAGACGGGGATGCCCGATGACCCCGTCGTCGGAGCCCTGGTGTCGGGCCGCCCCGATGAGGCAATGGCGACGCTCGTGGACGGGCGCGGCGCGTCGGGGTTCCCTCCCGTCACCGAGATCATCGCCGTCGACCTCAGCGGCCCACCACCCACGGCCGGGTCGATGCTCGAACTGCAGCCTGACGGCGCAACCGTCCTCGGGCCGGCGATCGACGAAGGTTCGTCACGGTGGTTGATCCAGGGTCGTGATCTGCGCCCCTTCCGGCTGGGGCTGCGATCGGCCGTGCACGAGTGGCGCGAAGAGGGGCGTCGGGTGAGGATCGACGCTGACCCCATCGACCTCTAACCTCGCCTGAGCCATGGCACGATTCCCCATCCGCACTCTGGGCGACCCGGTTCTCAACATCCCGGCCGACCCGGTGACCGAGTTCGATTCGGCTCTCGAGGGCCTCATCGGCGACATGCTCGAGACGATGTACGACGCCCCCGGCGTCGGCCTCGCCGCGCCACAGATCGGGATCTCGAAGCGCCTCTTCGTCGCAGACATCGGTGACGGCCCCTTCGTCATGGCCAATCCGGAGTTGGTGGCGACATCGGGGGAGTGGGAGATGGACGAGGGGTGCCTCTCGGTGCCCGGCCACTTCTGGCCGATCGCCCGAGCGGGCTATGCGCGAGCCGTGGGCGTAGACGAGACCGGAAGCCCCGTGGAGTATGAAGGCGATGAGCTGATGGGCCGGGTTCTCCAGCATGAGATCGACCACCTCAACGGCACGTTGCTGTTGGAGAGACTCGATCGGAAGATCCGGAAGCAGGCCTTGAAGGAGATCCGCGAGGAATCGCTGGGGTTGCGATGACGCGAGCGATCTTCCTCGGCAGCCCGCCGGCAGCCGTCCCCTCCCTGGCCGCGGCTCTCGAGATCGTCGACGTCGTCGGCGTCATCACCCAGCCGGATCGTCCTCGGGGTCGATCTGGGGATCGGGCGCCGACGGCGGTGAAGGTCGCTTCCAGAGACTGGGGACTCGACGTCTTCGAACCCGATGGAGCCGAGATCCTGGGCATCGTCGAGGGCCTCGAGCCGGAGGTTGCCATCGTCGTCGCCTATGGCAGGATCCTGAAGAAGGAGGTTCTTGCCGTACCGGAACACGGCTTCGTGAACGTCCACTTCTCGCTCCTGCCCCGGTGGAGGGGAGCAGCCCCCGTCCAGGCAGCCATCGCCGCCGGGGATGCCGACACGGGAGTCTCACTCATGCGGCTCGATGAAGGGCTCGATACCGGGCCGGTGATCGCTTCCGCGTTGACCACGATCGCCCCGACCGATACGGGCGGAACCCTCACCGGACGTCTGTCGTCTCTTGGTGCCGGGCTCCTGACAGCCACCCTGCCCACGTATGTGGCCGGGGAGGCGAGTCTCTCGCACCAGGACGAGACGGCGGCAACCCACGCTCCCCGCATGGCCACCAGCGATGCGCGTCTCGATCCCACACGTCGTGCCGACGAGCTCGAGCGAGCCGTCCGGGCCTTCAGCCCTCGTCCCGGAGCCTGGCTCGAGGCCCCCGACGGCCGCCTCAAGGTTCACCAGGCCGGTGCCGTCGATGAAGCCTCTGAGCGGGGCGTCGTATCGGTTGTCGACGGACGGGTGCTCGTCGGGACCGCGGCCGGGAGCCTGGAGCTGCATCGGGTCCAGGCGTCCGGGAAGCCGCCGATGGCGGCACGATCCTGGATGAACGGCCGACGCGGCGAACCGCTCCCAGTCCTGTGACCGCCGGAGTCGAGGCTCGCAGGCTCGCCGCACAGCTCGTGGGTCGCATCGATCGTGGTGGTGCCTTCAGCAACGTGGTGCTGCGCACCGCGACAGAAGGGCTCTCTTCCGCCGATCGCGCACTGGTCTATTCGGATGTGTACGGCACGATCCGCAACCGCCTGGCGATCGATGCCGTGATCGAGGAGGCGTCGGGAAGACAGATCTCGGCCATCGACCCCGAGCTCCTCGATCTGCTGCGGATTGGTGTCGTCGAGCTCAAGGTCCACGGCACGCCTCCCCATGCAGCGGTGAACACGATCGTGTCGTCCGTCGAGGGACGAGGCCCACGGGGATTCCTGAACGCGGTGCTCCGCAAGGTGACGCGTTCGGGCGACCTGGCACCGCCACGTCTCCCCGACTGGATCCGCCGACGGATCGAGACCGATTGGGGTGACGTCGCCGCATTCGAGTCGGCCTCACTCGCCGACGCTCCCGCCGCCCTCCGCCTCCGGCCCGGGGCTCCCGACACCGGTACGCCGGTTCCAGGACTGGACCCGGCTCGCATCGTGGACGACATGGCGGTTGCCCGGGACCTCGTCGAGAGAGACCTTGCGAGCTTCGCCGACCCGGCTTCCGTCGCCGTGGGGATGGCGGTGGGCGCCCAGCCCGGAGAGCGGGTTCTCGACATGGCAGCGGCCCCTGGCGGCAAGACGGGACACCTCAGGGACTCGATGGACCGAACCGGCCTCCTCGTGGCCACCGACAACCATCATCGTCGGCTCAAATCGGCTCAGCGTCGTCTCGACGACTCGTGGATACACCACCTGGTCATGGATGGTTCGCGCCCCGCGTTCGCCCCGGGGTCCTTCGACCGGGTGCTCCTCGACGCACCGTGCACAGGTCTCGGCACCTTGCGCCGCCGGCCCGAGATCATGCACCGCATCGAGCCTGCGTCGCTCGACGCCCTCGCGGATCTTCAGGCCCGCCTGTTGGACGCGGCCATCGACCTGGCGAAACCGGGGGGTGTTGTCGTGTACTCGGTGTGCACGGTGACAGCTGCGGAGACGACGGCAGTCGTGGCCGATCGGGGCGGACGAGCGCCGATCGATCTGCCCGGCGTCGACCTCGGCTCCGGCACCATGCTGGGGCCCCACACCACGGGCACCGATGGCATGTTCATCTCAGTGATCGACACGTGACCCGGGTAGGCTCCCGGTGCCGAGAACAGGGGTCTCATGAAGGTTGAACCAGGTACGCGCGTCTCCCTGGCGTCCATCGCCGCGGACGACACCGGTGGGCTGACGCGAGAGGACGCCGAGCGGCGCTTCAAGGCCCTCGCCAAGGAACTGGGCGAGTTGGGCCGCTTGTTGTGGGCCGATGGCAGCCGGAAGCTCCTGATGGTGCTTCAGGCCATGGACACCGGGGGCAAGGACGGCACGATCCGGAAGGTCTTCCGGCGCACCAATCCCCAGGGTGTGAAGATCGCCAACTTCAAGGTGCCGACTTCTGAGGAGTTGGCCCACGATTACCTGTGGCGCATCCACGAGCACACTCCGGGATCAGGAGAGATCGGAGTCTTCAATCGGAGCCACTACGAGGACGTCCTCGTAGTCCGCGTGCTCGGCCTGGTGCCGGAGGAGCGCTGGTCGAGGCGATACGACCACATCAACGCGTTCGAGCGACTGCTCGCAGATGAGGGAACCATCATCCGCAAGTTCTACCTGCACATCGACAAGGACGAACAGAAGCGGCGACTCCAAGCTCGACTCGACGACCCCACGAAGAACTGGAAGTTCAACGCCGGCGATCTCGATCATCGCAAGCTCTGGGATGACTACATGGCCGCATACCAGGACGTTCTCGAGAAGACGTCCACCGACCAGGCCCCGTGGCACATCATCCCGGCCAACCACAAGTGGTACCGGAACCTGCTCGTAGCCGAGGTGCTGGTCGAGGCCCTTCGGGATGCCGGCCTCAGCTACCCGGAGCCCGAGGAAGACCTCGACGGGATCGTCATCGAGTGAAGCCCGCACGCATCGCTCCGTCCATCCTGGCGGCCGACTTCTCTCGCCTCGGCGAGGAGATCGCCAGGATCGAGAACGATGTCGATTGGCTTCACATCGATGTCATGGACGGCCACTTCGTCCCCAACATCTCGTTGGGGATCCCCGTCATCAGCTCGATACGCCCGCACAGCAAGTTGCTGTTCGACTGTCACCTGATGACCACCAACCCGGATTCCTACTTCCCGGAGCTCGCCGAGGCCGGCGCCGACCTCGTCACCGTGCACATCGAGGTCTTCCCCGACCCCCGCCCTGTCGCCGAATTGGCGCGAGAACACGGGCTTGGCTTCGGTCTGGTCGCCAACCCCATCACCCCTGCTGCAAGCGTCGAGCCGTTCCTCGAGCTGGTCGATGTGGTGGTGGTCATGTCCGTCGAGCCGGGGTTTGGTGGGCAGAGCTTCATGCCCGAGGTGCTCCCCAAGCTGGAGACGATCAGGAAAGCGGTTGATTCTCAGGGCCTCGATGCCGATATACAGATCGACGGGGGGATCACCCCCAGCACGATCGGTCTCGCCCGCGAGGCGGGAGCGGACGTGTTCGTTGCTGGATCGGCGATCTTCCGAGCGCCGGACCCGGTCGGCGCCGTCCGTGCGCTACGAAACGAGTTGTGATGAAAGAACGGATCCTCGTCGTCGATGACGATCCGGACATCCTGCAGTTCGTGCGGATGAACCTCGAGCTCGAGGGGTTCGAAGCCGACACCGCAGACGGGGGCATCGTCGCCCTCGAGACGGCAAAGAGCCGCCCCCCTGACCTCGTTCTTCTCGACGTCATGATGCCCGAGATGGACGGCCTCACGGTGTTGCGTCGCCTCCGCAACTCCCCGGCAACTGCCAACGTCCCGGTCATCATCCTCACTGCCAAGGCGCTGGCCGAAGACCGGGTCAAGGGACTCGACCTGGGTGCGGACGACTACATCACGAAGCCGTTCGACCTCGAGGAGCTGATCGCCAGGGTCCGCACCGTCCTGCGTCGTGCCCAGCAGATGCGGGACCTGTCCCCGTTGACCGGGTTGCCGGGCAACTTCCGGATCTCTCGCGAGCTGGAGAAGCGAGTCGAGATCGAGAAACCGTTCTCGGTGGTCCACGCCGACCTCGACAATTTCAAAGCCTTCAACGACCACTACGGCTTCATGCGCGGTGACTCTGTCATCAAGTTCGCTGCTACGACTCTGCTCGACGCCGCCGTCGCCTGCGGAGACGCCGAGGCCTTCGTTGGACACGTTGGTGGTGATGACTTCGTGGCCGTCATCGACCCCGACCACGTGGAGGAGTTCTGCAAGGAGACGGTGCGGGCGTATGACGACGGCATCCTCGAGTTCTACGACACGGCCGACGCGCTACAGGGGTTCATCGAGGTCACAGATCGCCGGGGCGAACGGCATGCCTTTCCGATCTCGTCCATTTCGCTTGGTGTGGCGTCCAACCAGCGCCGCCAGATCAGCTCGGAGTGGGAGGCTTCTGCCATCGCCTCTGAGATGAAGGAATACGCCAAGCGCCAGCACGGGAGCAGCTACCAGATCGACCGTCGTGCCTGACGGCCGTTGCACTCCCTGACCCGGCTACCATTTCCTCAGACAAACGCCCCTTCAGGGCAGGGTGCAATTCCCGACCGGCGGTGAGAGTCCGCGAGCCCGCTTCGGCGGGTTGACCCGGTGGAACTCCGGGACCGACGGTGAGAGTCCGGATGGGAGAAGGAGGCCACGTGACGCCCGGCGTTTCAACAGACGCCGATGCCTGGATGCACCGGGCCATCGGCCTGAGCGCAGCAACGCTGCCGCACCCCAATCCGCGGGTCGGTGCCGTCGTGCTCGATGCCGCCGGATCCGAGATCGGTGCCGGCGCCCATCGCGCCGCAGGCCAGCACCACGCCGAGGTTGTGGCACTGGAAGCAGCCGGCTCCTCCGCCTCAGGAGGGACGATGTTCGTCTCGCTGGAGCCCTGCGATCACCAAGGGCTGACACCGCCATGCACGTCGGCCATCATCGAGGCCGGCATCTCGACGGTCGTCGTCGGGGCACTCGACCCCGACCCCAGGGTCTCGGGGCGCGGTGTCGACCGCCTGCGTGGTGCCGGTATCGAAGTCATCGGCCCGATCGCTGCGGCACAGGTCGAGGCAGCCGATCCCGCATACTTCCACCATCGCCGGACCGGCCGGCCGCTCGTGACGCTGAAGTGGGCTCAGACGCTCGATGGCCAGGTGGCGGCCGCCGACGGCTCATCCCGCTGGATCTCTGGCACCGAAGCGCGATCGGACGTTCACCGGCTGCGAGCCGCCAACGACGTGGTCGTCGTCGGAGCCGGCACGATTCGCGCCGACGATCCCGGTCTCGATGTCCGACTCGACGGGTACACCGGAAACCAACCGACACCTGTCGTCGTTGCCGGAGCCGAGCCACTTCCCGGGGATGCCGCCGTGTGGAATCGCAGCCCCATCGTGTACTCCGCAACGCCCATCGACATTCCGGCTGGCGAGCTGGTGGTTGTCGACGGCGACTCGGGTGTCGACCTGCAGGCTGCTCTCAAAGATCTCGAGTCGCGTGGTCACATCGGCGTTCTCGTCGAGGGCGGCCCGACTCTGGCCGGTTCCCTCTGGGCCGCCGGCCTGGTGGATCGCGTTGTCGTCTACGTCGGCGGCCGAATCGGAGGCGGTCTGGGCAAGCACCCTCTGGCCGGAGATTTCGCCACCATGGCCGACATCGACGATGTCACCGTCTCTGCTGTGGAGCTGCTCGGCAATACCGTGAAGATCATGGGGGAGCGCTGATGTTCACCGGCATCGTCGAAGCGAAAGCAACGATTTCTGCGATCGATGTGGACAACGACACGGCTCGGCTCACGCTCAAGACCGGAGACATCACGGACGGGTTGGCTGTCGGCGACTCGGTCGCCGTGGCCGGTACGTGCCTCACGGTGGTAGCTCTCGAAGCCGACAGTCTCAGCGTCGACGTCATCACCGAGACCTTGCGTCGCACGGCTCTTGGCTCGTATCAAGCGGGTGATGGAGTCAACGTGGAGCGCGCCATGGCCGCCTCCGGTCGGTTCGATGGCCACATCGTCCAGGGCCATGTCGACGGTACGGGCACCGTCATCTCGGTGAAGGACGAGCCTGGCCAGCGGACCGTGCGAGTAGCGGTTCCCGACTCGTTGATGGGCTACGTCGTGGAGAAGGGCTCGATCACACTCGACGGAGTCAGCCTCACCGTGGCCGCAGTCGGACCTGACTGGCTCGAGGTCGCACTCATCCCGCACACCCTCGAGGTCACGACGCTGGGTACCAACGAGACCGGAGACCTCATCAACATCGAGGTAGACATCCTTGCCAAATACGTCGAACGACTCATGAGGAGGCAGCCGTGACGTCGAAGTCACAGGAGGATCGCGTCGAGCGGGCCATTGCGGCAATCGCCGACGGCGATTTCGTTCTCGTCGTCGACGACGAAGCGCGAGAGAACGAGGGGGACCTGATTCTCGCCGCCGAGATGGCGACCCCCGAGAAGCTGGCGTTCATGGTGCGCCACACCAGCGGTCTGATCTGTGCTCCTGTCCTGGGGGAGCGGCTCGACGAGCTCGACCTGCCCCTGATGGTTCGTGACAACACGGACAGCCACAAGACCGCCTTCACGGTGTCCGTCGACTACACGCCGTCCACGACGACAGGGATTTCGGCTGCCGACCGGTCGGCGACCATCGTCGGGTTGACCTCACCCGATGCGCGGGCAGTGGACTTCACGCGGCCGGGCCATGTCTTTCCGTTGCGGTACACCGATGGCGGTGTCCTGGTGCGGCCCGGGCACACCGAGGCCGCCGTCGACCTTGCTCGCCTCGCCGGCCTCTACCCGGCGGGGGCGCTGTGCGAGGTCGTCAACGACGACGGCACGATGACCCGCGGCGACGACCTCACGGAATTCGCAACACGCCACGACCTCCCGATGCTCTCCATCGAGGAGCTCATCGAGTACCGCTGGAAGAACGAAGCACTGGTGGAGAGAAAGGTCGAGGCACGGCTCCCGACGCGCCACGGCGACTTCGTGGCCTACGGATACCGCAGCGTCCTCGACGGAGCCGAGCACGTCGCCCTCATCCACGGCGATGTCTCTGGACGGCGTGGGGTTCCCGTTCGCCTCCACTCGGAATGCCTCACCGGGGACGTGTTCGGGTCGAGCCGTTGCGACTGCGGTGAACAGCTGGACACGGCCCTCGCCCACATCGCCACCCAGGAAGCGGGCATCGTCATCTACAACCGCTCCCACGAGGGCAGGGGGATCGGGTTGATGGCGAAGCTCGAGGCATACACCCTGCAGGACGCAGGGCGCGATACGGTCGAGGCAAACCTCGAGCTGGGCTTCGGTGCCGACGACCGCACCTACGGGGTCGAGGCGCAGATCATCGCCGACCTCAAGGTAGGAAGCGTCAGCGTCCTCACCAACAACCCGCACAAGGTGGCCTCACTGGAGCGCCTGGGGGTCACGGTGGAGGGACGTGAGGCTCTGAGCATTCCGCCAGGGTCGGACAACGCGGCATACCTCGAGACGAAGGCCTCGAAGCTGGGCCATTCGTTCTCCTGATGGGACCGAGAGAGCTCACCGGGGACCTCGACGCCGCCGGCATGCACATCGGCATCGCCGCAGCGACCTTCCACCAGGAGATCAGCGACGGTCTCGTGTCGGGCGCTCGCTCCCTCGCCGAGGAGGCCGGAGCGGAGTCGATAACCGTGGTCAGTGTGCCCGGATCGTTCGAACTGCCGCTGGTGGCGGCGGGCCTCATCGGGGCCGGATGCGACGCCGTGATCGCCGTCGGAGCAGTGATCCGGGGAGACACCGACCATTACGAGCATGTCGCCCACCGTGCGTCGGAGGGTCTGATGCGTGTGGCCCTCGACACCGGAGTCCCTGTGGCATTTGGCATCCTCACCGCCGACGACCGTGAGGCGGCCGTCGTGCGCAGCCGTCCTGGGGCCGGGAACAAGGGCGCCGAGGCAGCCGACGCCGCGATCCGAACCGCCAGGGCACTGCAATCACTGCGATCGGCACCCTGAGCGCGTTGACACGCACCGTCGCACCCGTATACTCCCGGGCGCACAAGCGGAAGCGCTGCTTCCCACCCGGCCGCCTACGGCGCGCCGAGGTCGATGTTCAATACAGGACGTCATGGAGCAGCACCGCGTGCTGCTCTTTTCTATGGGAGAGCACATACACGAGGACGCAACGGAGGTGTTGCCATCGCAAATGAACCGAGGGTGAACGATCGGATTCGCGTACGCGAAGTCCGGCTCGTAGACCCGAACGGCGGACAGGTCGGGATCAAGTCCATCGAGGAGGCACGCTGGCTGGCAGATCAGCTCGGCCTGGACCTCGTCGAGGTGGCACCCGACGCTCGCCCCCCGGTTGTGCGGATGATGGACTACGGCAAGTTCAAGTACGAGCAGTCCGTACGCGCCAGAGAGTCACGCAAGAAGCAGACCAAGACGGTCATCAAGGAAGTCCAGCTCAGGCCAAAGATCGGCACTGCGGATTTCGAGGTGAAGCGGCGTCGTGCCGAGAAGTTCTTGCGTCACGGTGACAAGGTCAAGGTCACCATGCGATTCCGGGGTAGGGAAGTCACCCATCCCGAACTGGGGATGGACCTTCTCCAGCAGATGTCCCGGGAAGTGGATCCGTGGGGGGCTGTCGAACAGGCTCCCCGGCTGGACGGTCGTCAGATGACGATGGTCCTCGCACCCACCCGGTACGCCCTTGACCACGACGATGATGCGGTGCCCTCCGAAGAGGAAAGCGCTGCCCCGTCCGACGGGAACGTGTCTGACGATGGCCCGGCCGCCGTCGAGACACCAAGTGACGACAGCGAAGAGTGACGAAAGCAGGAGACCGGCGATGCCGAAGATGAAGACTCACAGCGGCGCTTCCAAGCGCATGAAGGTGACTGGTCGCGGAAAGATCCGTCACCGCAAGGCGTGGCGTGGTCACAACCGTCACAAGAAATCGGGTCGGCGTTGGCGCCGCGTCGACGGTGACAACACGCTCACCGGCAAGGACGCCCGCAACGCACGCCGGATGTTGGGACGCTGAGGAGGACCTTATGGCACGAGTCAAGAGGGCGGTCCACGCCCACAAGAAGCGCAAGAAGGTCCTCGATCGCGCCTCGGGTGCGACCGGCGCTCGGAGCAGACGGTATCGGACCGCACGCGAGCAGGTCATGCACTCGATGCAGTACTCGTATCGCGACCGTCGCGCCCGCAAAGGGGAGTTTCGCAAACTGTGGATCAGCCGCATCAACGCCGCGGCACGCACCCACGGGATGTCCTACTCCCGATTCATGGCCGGCCTGAAGGCAGCCGAGATCGACGTCGACCGCAAGATGCTGGCGGACATGGCAATCAATGACCCCGGCGCCTTCGAGGCACTGGTCAAGGTCGCAGAGGACGCCAACGGCGCTTGAGCGCCATCACCAGCCTGCGCAACCCGCGGGTCGTCGCCGCAGCCAAGCTTCACGACGCCAAACACCGGCGCGCCCAGTGGCGCACCCTGGTGGAAGGTCCCGGTGCCATCGATGTCGCCACCGACTCGGGGGCCGCGGTCATCGAGGTGTTCTCCGTCGTCGATTCCGTCGGAGCCACGCTGGTGTCCAACGAGGTGCTTGCACGCATCTCAGGAACCGAGAGCCCCCGTGGCCCGATCGCTGTCGTCGCGATACCCGAGCGTTCCGAGCCTCGCAATGTCGACACTGTCGTGTTGTGGGAGGTTGCAGATCCCGGCAACGCCGGAGCGCTGATCCGCACGGCAGCCTTCATGGGGTACGACGTTGCCCATCACGGCGGAGCCGACGTCTGGTCTCCCAAAGCCATCCGCGCCGCCGCCGGGGCCCAGTTCGCCGCCCACATCGCACCGATAGCGGGGGTCGACGACCTGCCGGTGGCGTCGACCATTGCTGCAGTGGCGGACGGCGGTGAGATCCCGCAGGAAGTTGCCCGGCCGCTGGCGATCGTCCTCGGCAACGAGGCCGCTGGTCTCCCAAAGGGTGTGATCGGCGCCGTCAGCCACCGGGTCACCATCCCGGGGGCGTTCGAAAGCCTCAATGTCGCCGTCGCCGGCTCGCTCTTGATGGATCGATATCGACTGCTACGGTGACGGCGTGACCCGAACCCACCGACATCGTTCGTTTACCGGCGCATAGGCGCCGGTCGGTCCACTCACGTCACAACCGCCCGGAGCCACCGGCTTCGGGCGCTCTCGCGCCTCCGGGGTCGGAGAGAGGAGCCTCAGATGAAGACCCCGGAAGGGAACGGATCCACGTCTAGCCTTACAGGCTCGATGGCCGAATCCGACGCACTCACATCACTGGTCACCGACGCCGGTCGCGCGATCGACGCCGCAGCGACGCTCGACGAGTTGAGCGACGTGGAATCGACCCTGATGGGCAAGGAGTCGGCCATCGCCGCCGCCCGTCGTGGACTCAAGGATCTGCCGGCTGACGAGCGCCGCGACGCCGGTCGAGCTATCAACGAAGTCGCCGAGACGATCACCGAATCGATCAGGGAGCGGCGCCTGGTGCTTTCGGCCGCGGAACAGGACGCTGCCCTCGCAGCAGACCGGGTGGACATCACCCAGCCTGCACGTGTCCCACGACGGGGCACCCACCATCTGGTGTCGGAGGTGCTGGACGAGATCATCGATATCTTCGCCTCGATCGGATACCGGGTGGCCAGGGGACCCGAAGCCGAGACGGATTACTACAACTTCACCGCTCTCAACATCCCGCAGACTCACCCGGCCCGACTGGAGACCGACACGCTCTATCTCGACTATCGAGGTGTCGGAGAGGAGCGCACGGCAGGCGACGAACGCTATCCGCTCGCCCACGCGCCGAACGAGGTACTGCTGAGGACCCACACGTCGCCGATGCAGGCCCGCTACATGGAAGCCAACGATCCACCCGTGCACATCGTCGTACCGGGCCGGGTTTTCCGGAACGAGGCGCTCGACCCGACTCACTCGCCCGTCTTCCACCAGGTGGAGGGTCTGGCTGTCGACGACGGCATCACGTTCGCCGATCTCAAGGGGACGCTGGCCTACTTCGCCCGGCAGTTCTTCGGGCCGAAGCAGGAGGTGAGGTTCCTTCCCAACCATTTCCCGTTCACGGAACCGTCTGCGGAGATGCACGTGAGTTGCTTCTCGTGTGGTGGCTCAGGGTGCAGGATCTGTAGCCAGACAGGGTGGATCGAGATGCTCGGTTGCGGCATGGTGCATCCGGCCGTCCTGGAGCATGTCGGGTACGACCCCGCCACCGTCACGGGCTTCGCCTTCGGTATCGGAGCGGATCGGTTTGCGATGGTGCGACACGGAATCACCGATCTCAGGCACTTCTTCGAGTCCGACCTTCGAGTCCTGAGGCAGTTCTCATGAGGGTGACACTGCGCTGGCTCGCCGATTTCGTCGACATCCCGATGGATGATCCAAAGGCCGTTGCCGATCGCCTCGAATCGCTGGGCCATGAAGTCGAATCCATCGAGCCGCTCGGGGCCCACTTCACCGACGTCGTGGTTGGCCGGGTCACCGAGATCGCAGCCCATCCCGACGCCGACAAGGTCAGGGTCTGCCAGGTGGATGTGGGCGGATCGACATCCGAGATCATCTGCGGGGCATGGAACTTCGAGGCGGGTGCGCTCGTCCCGGTGGCCGTACCCGGAGCGGTACTGCCAGGCGGGTTCGAGATCACGGAGCGCACGATCCGGGGGGTGACGTCCCACGGGATGATCTGTTCCGGAGCGGAACTCGGCCTCAGCGACGATTCCGAGGGCATTCTGGTCCTCGACGACTCGTTCGAGATCGGTCGTTCGTTCGCAGAGCAACTGCCGCTGCCGGACGCCGTGTTCGATGTCGCCATCACTCCCAACCGACCCGACTGCATGTCGGTTTACGGGCTCGCCAGGGAGCTGGCAGCGTCGTACGACCTTCCCCTTCGCGAGGTCGCACCTGACATCGACACCGAGACCGAGGCTCCGCTCACCGTGCGACTCGAAGACCCCGAAGGCTGTCCCCGCTACGTGGCTCGTCAGGTGAACGGGGTGACCGCCGCCGAGTCACCGCTATGGCTCCAGATGCGACTGCGGGCTGCCGGCGTCCGCCCGATCAGCAACCTCGTCGACGCCACCAACTACGTGTTGATGGAACTGGGGCATCCGACCCACGCGTTCGACACCGACCGGCTTGGAGACACCATCGTCGTGCGTCGTCCGACTCCAGAAGAGCGGATGACAACGCTCGATGGCCAGGAGCGCGCCCTCGCAGAATCTGATCTCGTGATCGCCGACGCCCAGCGTTCCATCGCCCTCGCGGGTTTGATGGGTGGCGCCGACACCGAGGTCGATGACTCAACGTCGGCCGTCACGATCGAAGCTGCGTATTTCGATGCACCGACGGTGTTGTTCATGTCCAAACGCATCGGACTCCGGTCCGAGGCGTCGGCACGGTTCGAACGCGGGGTGGACCCGAATCTGGCTCGACTCGCTGCAGACCGCGTCGCCGAGCTTCTCGTGTCGATCGCCGGTGGAGAGGTCGGCGGGATCGTCGATGCGTATCCGGCTCCCATCGAACCTCGCCACATCGATCTCGAACTCGCAGAGATCCCTCGTGTCCTCGGGCTCGACCTGGAGGCCGCGGTCATCGCGGACTACCTGAGGCGCCTCGGCTTCGCCGTGGAAGCCGGTTCGAGTCTCGACGTTGGCGTGCCGACACGGCGTCCAGATGTCACCCGTCCCATCGACCTCGTCGAAGAGATCGCCCGCCTTCATGGGTATGACGAGTTCCCCGATCGGGTTGCGTTCGGCACCGGTGGCGGCATCGGCATCGAAGAGCGGCGCTCACGGCGCCTGAGAGAGACGCTGGTGGGTGCCGGGTTCCATGAGGCAATGACCTTCTCGTTCATCGGGGAGGACGATCTGAACCGGCTGGGGCTCCCTGCCGATGATGTGCGGCGCGATGGCATCGCGGTGGTCAACCCGCTGCA
>JABDIW010000364.1 GCA_013003515.1 Acidimicrobiia bacterium | reverse complement strand
GAGCCGGCGGTGTCGAGACCATGATCGACGAGCTCGAGGGCCGGCTCGGTCCCCCCGGTGTCACTGCAGGTGACGGCATGTGGCTGCGCAGTCCGTGCCTCGGCCAATGCGAGAAGGGCTCGGCGGCCTTCCTCCAGATAGCCGGAGCAGACAACGCCGTCATCGCACCGGTCACGGCAGACCAGGTGGCGTCGGCGCTCGGCGGAGAAACGGTGGACCCGGCGAACGACACCGGCCTTCAGCATGCCGGCAGCAACGTCTTGCTCCAGAGAATCGGGGTCATCGACCCGATGTCCTTGCGCCAATACCGCGACGCCGGTGGCTACGAAGCGCTCGGCAGGGCCATCGAGGTCGGTCCTGACGCCGTCATCGAGGCAATCGAGCGAGCCGGTCTCAGGGGACGGGGCGGCGCCGCGTTTCCCACGGCGGTGAAGTGGGCGGCCGTCGCCGATCACCCCGCGCGCACCAAGTACGTCGTGTGCAACGCCGACGAGTCCGAGACCGGCACGTTCAAGGACCGCGTACTCCTGGAGGGCGACCCGTTCGCCATCGTCGAGGCCATGACCATCGCCGGCTTCTCGACGGGTGCGGAGGAGGGGTTCATCTACATCCGTGGCGAGTACCCGATAGCCGAGGCCCGGCTCCACAACGCGCTCCGGCAGGCCCGCAACGAGGGCCTTTTGGGCGACAACGTGATGGAAGCGGGATTCGACTTCGACATCCAGATCCGTCGTGGCGCCGGCGCCTACATCTGTGGCGAGGAAACCGCCCTGTTCAACTCCATCGAGGGCTACCGCGGTGAGCCGCGGTCAAAGCCCCCGTACCCGACCGACCAGGGGCTCTTCGGCAAGCCGACCGTCGTCAACAACGTCGAGACTCTCGCCGCCATCCCGCCCATCGTCACCGGCCAGGCGACTGCGGAGACCAAGCTGTTCTGTCTCAGCGGAGCGGTCGCACATCCCGGTGTCTTCGAGGTGCGATTCGGGACGACGCTCGCGGAGTTGATCGACCTGGCCGGCGGCGTGGTCGGCGAGCTCCATGCCGTGCTCGTCGGCGGTGCCGCAGGCTCATTCGTCGACACCGAGCTGCTCGACACACCACTGACGTTCGACGCAATGGCCGGCATCGGTGCTTCGCTCGGCTCTGGGGCGGTGATGGTGTTCAACACAGACGCCGACATGGGCGGCGCCCTCCGCCGGATCGCCGCCTTCTTCCGGGACGAGTCATGCGGCCAATGCGTCCCGTGCCGGGTGGGCACCGTGCGCCAGGAAGAGGCTCTGGCCCGAATGGCGGAGGGATCAGACGAGACGGTGATTCTCGCCGACCTCGCCGCGGTGCTGAGGGACGCCTCGATCTGTGGCCTGGGGCAGCTCGCCGCAGAAGCAGTTCAGTCCGCGATTCGGCTGGAGCTGGTGAAGTGACGCTGTTCGACACCCGCACCTGGACCAAACTCGAGCCTCCGAAGCCGCGAGTCGAGGTCACGATCGACGGGATCCCGGTGTCCGTGCCAGAAGACGCCACCATCCTCGACGCCTGCAGCGAAGCCGAGGTCGAAGTCCCGACGATGTGTTTCGGCCCCAACCTCACGCCGAGGAATGCATGCAGAGCGTGCGTCGTCGAGGTGGAAGGCCAGCGAGTCCTGGCCCCGTCGTGCTCACGGCAGGTGAGCGAGGGGATGGCAGTCTCGACGGACTCGGAGCGGGTGCGCACGTCCCGCAAGCTGGTCTTCGAGCTGCTCGGCTCATCGGTCGATCTCGGGCTTGCAGGAATGGACGACTGGGTGGCACGGTATGGCGCCGACACGGCACGGTTTGGGGAACCGGTTGCGAGTGTGAGTGACGGCACCCACCCGGGACATCACTCTCCCCCATCGACGGACGCGGCGGCCTCGGTGGCCCAGGACCCGATCATCGACAACGACCTCTACGTCCGAGACCTGGGGAAGTGCATCCTTTGCTACAAGTGCGTGGACGCCTGCGGTGTCGACGCCCAGAACAGCTTCGCCATCAGCGTTGCCGGCCGTGGCTTCGATTCGCGGATCTCCACGGAGTTTGCCATCGACCTCGGCTCGTCGGCCTGCGTGTTCTGCGGCAACTGCATCGGGGTGTGCCCGACCGGCGCCCTCATGGGCACGGTCGAGTTCGACATGCGAGCCGACGACACCTGGGACGACGGAGCCCAGACCGTGACACGCACCGTCTGCTCGTTCTGTGGCGTCGGCTGCAATCTGGACCTCCATGTCCAGGACGACCGTGTCGTGAAGGTGACATCTCCGGCCGACCACTCGGTCGCCGACGGCCACCTGTGCATCAAAGGACGCTTTGGCTGGGAACACATCCAGTGACAGAAGCTGTCGTACCTGTCGAAGTCACCAGGGTCCGGGGTGACACCGAAGCCATCGCCGCTGATCACGTCGTTGCCGAGGAGCCAATGGAGCTGCGGCTCGGCGGGGTTCCGATCGCAGTCGTCATGCGGACCCCGGGAGACGACGAGGACCTGGCGCTCGGCTTCGCTCTGACCGAGGGAATCATCCTCGATCCCGGCGAGCTGGCTGCCGTGACCGGCTCCGAGGGACGATACGAACTCGTTCTGGCGCCAGGAGTCGAAGTCGACCCCGAGCAGTTCCGTCGCAACTTCTACGCGTCTTCATCGTGTGGCGTCTGTGGAAAGGCGTCGATCGACGCAGTCAGGGTCACGGCGCGTCCGATTCGTGCCCCGGCGCGAGTGCCGTCGGACGTGATCCTGGACCTCCCCCGCACCATGCGGCCCAGCCAGGCCGCCTTCGAGACGACCGGGGGAATTCACGCCGCCGCCATCTTCGACCTCGAGGGCGGTCTCCTCGACCTCTACGAGGACGTCGGACGCCACAACGCGGTCGACAAGGTGGTCGGCTCGTGTTCGCGCCGGCGCTGGCCGCTCGACGACACCATCCTGATGGTGTCCGGTCGAGTGTCGTTCGAGATCACCCAGAAGGCCGGCGTCGCCGGGATCCCGGTCGTGTGTGGCGTGTCTGCTCCATCCTCACTCGCCATCGAGCTCGGCAGGGAACTGGGCATGACGGTGATCGGTTTCGTCCGCGACGACGGCTACAACCTGTACACCTGATCAGTCGTCGTCATCGTTCTCGATGACCACTTCGAGCTCGCCCGACTCGATGACAGCTCTGAACTTCGCCTCATACTCTCCGGACTCGAACTCCACGACCACGGTGGGAGGCCCTGTCTTCTCGATGCTCATCGAGAAGCCGGCGTACGGTGCAGCGTCGACCAGGCGAACCTCTGCCGAGTCGTACTGGATCCTCACCCAGCCTCCGGCGAGTTGGTAGGTCGCGATCTGGACTGGAGCCGGCGCCATGGTTGTCGTCGTCGAACCGGCAGTGGATGCGGCGGTCGTCGTTGTCATCGCCTCCGACGTCGTCGGAGAAGTCGTGGGCGACACGGTCGTCGATGTGGCTGTGGGGATGGTCGTCGATGTCGTCGTCGTGGTGTCGGCCGCGACCGCGGCAATCGTGGTCAGGGGTGCGGGCGCCGTTGTCACCTGGTCACGAACCACTCCGACCGCCTGGGTGGCAACGAACACAGAGAGCCCGGTGACGGCAATCCAGGCTGCGACGAAGATCACGCGTCGTTCCATGACGTCATTGTTGCCCACCCCGGTGCGCTGAGGGCTAACCCCCGGATAAGACGAGGTGAAACCAGCCCGACTCCCCATACGTGGCGCTGAGCCGTCGGTATGGTGGCCGACGTGGCCAACGTGCTTCTCATCGAGGATGACCAGCGGATTCGAGCCGCCGTGGCTCGGGTCCTGGCCGACCGCGGCCATGGGGTGCAGTCCGTAAGCGCCGGCATGGCCGGGGTCGAGGCTGCCGTGGTCGGTGACGTCGACGTCGTCGTCCTCGATCTGGGTCTTCCCGACGTCGACGGCAGCGAAGTGCTGAGGATGATCCGAGCCGTCAGCGATGTCCCGATCATCGTGGCCACGGCTCGCGCCGATCAAGAGGAGATCGTCTCGATCCTCGACAGCGGAGCCGACGACTACGTACTCAAGCCGTTCTCCGGCGAGCATCTGGAGGCACGCATCCGGGCCGTTCTCCGGCGCTCCGGTGCCGATGACGGCCCCGGGACCATCCAGATCGCCGATCTCAGGATCGAGCCCGAAGCCCATGAGGCGTTTCTCGGCGACGAGAGCCTGGAACTGACCAGCAAGGAGTTCTCGCTCCTCCTCTACCTGGCAGAGCGCCCCGGCGTGATGGTGTCCAAGCGAGAGCTGCTGGCCGAGGTCTGGCGGCAGCCCTACGGCGGAGCCGACAAGACGGTGGACGTGCACCTGTCGTGGCTCCGCAAGAAGCTGGGTGAGAGCGCCGCGGAGCCCCGTTACCTCCACACGAAGCGAGGCGTCGGAGTGAAGCTCACGGAACCCGGCTGATGCGACGCAGGCTTATGACGGTGTCACTGGCGATCACGACGATGGTGGCGCTGGCGTTTGTCATCCCCTTGATGATCCTCACCCGCCAGCTGGCCGCTGACCGAGCGATCTCGGCGGCCGAACAGGAAGCCGAGACCGTTGCCCAGCTGCTGTCGACGTCACCCGGCATAACGCCAGAGGCTGCGTTCGCCGGCCTCGGTTTCGACGAGGTGTCCTTGATTCTCCCGGACGGATCCGTGGTCGGCGAGGACGTGCCCAAGGACGAGGATCTCTCAGGGCCGCGGCTCGGGGCCGCCGGGAACCAGTCGATCGACGGCGGCACGGCCGTCTACGTCCCGGTAGCCAACAGCGCAGGCGAGATCATCGTCGTGCGGAACTTCGTCGAGAACGAGGAACTGACTCGCAACGTCGGTAGATCGTGGCTGATCCTCGGGTCCCTGGCGGTGGCGCTGGTAGGTGTGGCCGTGCTCGTTGCCGGCTGGCTGGGGCGTTCCATGGTGAAGCCGGTCGAAGAGTTGTCGCGGGCGGCTGGGGAGCTCGGCGAAGGGAACCTCGAGACCCGGGTGACACCATCTGGCCCTCCTGAAGTTGCCGCCGTGGCCACAGAGTTCAACCACCTGGCCGGCCGTGTCACCGAGCTGCTGCAGCAGGAGCGCGAGACCGCCGCCGACCTGTCCCACCGTCTGCGCACACCGCTCACGGCTGCCCGGCTGGATGCCGAGAGCCTCTCGCCAGGAATCGCGAGAGAACGGCTTCTTGATGACCTCGCCGAGCTGGAACGCACCATCGATCACGTGATCGCCGAAGCGCGACGACCAGCCCGCGACGCGGACTCGCTCACCGACCTCGCCGCGATCACAACCGAGCGCGCTCGGTTCTGGGAGGCCCTCGCCGAGGAGCAGGGCCGCACCAGCACGGTCACCGTCGCCACCGGCCCCCTGGTGTGTCGGGGCGACGAGCCGGACATCACGGCAGCCATCGATGCGGTTGTCGGCAATGTCTTCTCACACACCGCCGATGGTGTGGCGTATTCCGTCGCTCTGGAATCGATCGACGGCGCTGCTGTCCTCACCGTCGACGACGACGGCCCTGGATTCGGTGACGGCGACGCCGCCCGACGTGGGGTCAGCGGAGGCGGCTCCACAGGACTGGGTCTCGACATCGCCCGTCGTGTCGCCGAGCGGGCCGGAGGCTCACTCGTTCTCGGCACATCGGGTGCCGGGGGCGCACGCGTTGTGATGACGATCCCCCTCACCGACTGATGTCTCGTAGCCTGACCGGATGAGCGATCTCGTCATCACGGCAGCGACCGTGATCACCGTGGACGGCGATCGGCGAACCATCGCCGATGGTGCAATCGCTGTCGCCGGCGACACCATCACCGCCGTCGGACGGGCCGAGGATGTCGTTGCTCAGCATCCGGAGACGCCCCGGTTGCACTACCCACACGGCGTTGCCTTGCCCGGGCTGGTGGACGCTCACAGCCACGCCGGCCATTCGCTCATCCGCACCATGGCCGACGACCTCGATGCCTGGATGAAGGCATGTGAGGCGGTGTACCTGCACGGCGCCGATCCGCTCTTCTGGCGGACCGACGCCAGGCTCACCGCTCTCGAACGGTTGCTCGCCGGCACGACGACGTCGCTGTCCATGTTGGGAGGGGCTGGCGACACGATCAGAGTCGACGATCCGGCCCATGGCAGTGCTCACCTCGAAGGTGCCGCCGACGTCGGTGTCCGTTCCGTGATGGCGATCGGACCCGGGTCTCCTCCATTCCCGAAGGTCACCTCGGGACCGGCGGGACGAATCGAGAGCTCGTTCGACGATCAAATGGACGTGGTGAGGTCACTCATCGGTCGTTACCGCAACGACCCCAAGTCGATGGTGGCACTCACCTACCCAACCCTCGATCTCGACGACCTCGGTCAACCCGTCCACACCGACCTCATGCAGGGCGCCGCCACCGTCCGCGAACTGTCCGATGCCGAGGATCTGCTCATCGTCCAGGACGGCCATCGAGGTGACACCGTCGATGCAAGCCGCCGAGTCGGGCTGCTGACTGGCCGATCGCTCTTCTCTCACGCGGTCGACCTCACACCCCGCCACATCGCATCGCTCGCGGCGTCCGGCGCCGCCGTTGCCCACAACCCTTCGGCCATCTACTCGCAATTCGGACGTTGCCCGGTCCCCGAGCTGATCGAGGCCGGGGTGACGGTGGGTCTCGGGTCTGACGCAACCGCCCCGGATCGATCAGCGGACATGTTCAGGCACATGTTCCAGTTGACCCGCTATCACCGCGCCGATCGACGAGATCCGGCGATGTTCCCGCCCGGGACGACGCTCGAGCTGGCGACGATCGGCTCTGCGAACGCTCTCGGTCTCGGGGATCGGATCGGGTCTCTCGAAACCGGGAAGCTGGCCGACATCGTCATCGTCGATGCGGCCAAGCCGCACCTCACGCCACTCACCCACCCGGTGCATCAGCTGGTCTATTTCGCAACCGGTGCGGACGTCGACACCGTGATCGTCGGCGGCGAGGTGCTGATGCGCAACCGCGAGGTGACGACGGTTGATCCGGTCGAGGTCATGGCTGCTGCACGTGCGGTGCAGACCTCCGCGTTGTCCACGGTCGGTATCGAAGCGCCTCCAGAGCGGGAAGGGATGTGGGGCGCCGTTCGGTACCCCGATGGACCGGGGCTCGACCTCTGACCGTCAGCCGAGGGTTCCAGGAGAGAACAAACCGTCGAGGAACCCGTGGTCGCGCCTCGGCGCCGGGCGGGCATCTCCGATTTCGAGCCCCCTCGAATCGAACCTGCTCTACCCCTTCGTACTCATCGGGTGTCGAGAGACAAATGGCCCCACGAGATGCGGACTCGAAGACCATTTGGTCCAATCGCACGCGGCTACTCTCGCCCGACAGAACCGCTCGGAGGCTCAGTGACCAAACGCAACCAGATCCATCCCACGGCGATCATCGGCGAGGACGTCGAGATGGGTACCGGCAACATCGTCATGCCGTTTGCGGTGATCCTCGGACCGTGCCGGATCGGGGATGACAACTGGTTTGGACCACATGTCGCGGTTGGGACGCCGGCGCAGTACCGGCACGGCCCCCACCCACCTGCTCACGAACCGCAGGGGGAAATGGGCATCGACATCGGCAACCGCAACAGGATCCGCGAGTTCGTGACGGTGCACCAGGGTTCTGTGAGACCGACCCGCCTCCACGACGACATCTATCTCATGGCCTATGCCCATGTCCCCCATGACGCCGAGTTGGAAGACGGAGTGACGATGGCGAACGCCACGCAGGTCGGCGGTCACACCTGGATCGGCGAGGGCGCCAACATCGGGCTCGGCGTCGACGTCCGGCAGCGATCTGCCATCGGGCCGTATGCGATGGTCGGGATGAACTCGGCCGTCACGAGACACGTCCCGCCATTTGCGATGGTCGTCGGCTCACCGGCACGGGTGAAGGGCGCCAACCGCGTAGGCATGTCTCGCAGCGGGTTCGACGAAGACACGATCGAGCGCATGGACGCCCACTTCAAGAGCGGGGATCTGGCAACGCCTGATTGGCTACCGGACGAGATCGCCCGGCAATTCGGGCGGTTCACAGAGCGGGCGACCGAGGCGGATTCCCGCTAGATCTTGCCGTTCAGCTGCCGGCATCGGCGTAGAACCGGTGGATCGCGCTCGTGAAGTCGATGCGGCTCTGCTCCCACGCATAGAACATGTGACCTCCGCCCCAATGCTCGACCGTGAGGCGCTCACCGACATCGGGATCGAGACGCATCAGATTCCTCATGCGTTCCGCCGAGTAGTACGGCGTGACGAGGTCGTAGCGGCCGTGGGTGATGAACACCTTGAGATCCGGGTTGAGAGCGATGCCGTATCGGAGATCGTCGGTGGCGCCAACGTGATGCTCGAAGGCATGCCGTTCCATGTCGATCTTCCAGCCCTGGAACACCTCCATCGAGAGCAGGTGGTATTGCCGGTCGGTCTCGACTCCGATGTGTTCACGCAGCTGCTGGTTGATTGCGGCCGTGTAGGCGGCTTCGATCCCGGCGAGCGTCGGGTCGGGCCCCGCAAACGTCTGCCGATCCGGGAACGGGTCGTGTGCTGTGATCGTCGCGTCGTACAGCCCGACGACCTTGCCATCTGATCGCAGGAGTTCCCGTACGAACACCGTCATGGGGATCCGTCCCTCGGCGACCACGACCAGGTCGGTGGGCAGGCCAAGCATGTCGGCGAGCCGACCGAGGATGCGGTCGCGTTCGGCCGGCTCCATGCCGGCGCCACGAGTCAAGAACGCCACGTAGTCGGAGGTTGCGAACTCCTCCGCGGTCGCAAACACCTCGTCGAGGTCGGTGCCCTCGGCGAACGCCCGGGATTTGCCATGGAAGAGTGCAGCGGCCGCCATCGTCGGGAGCTTGTCCACCCACGGCAACACGTCGTAGTCCGAGGGGTTGAGCGGCGCCCACTCGAGTGCGGGAGAGATCAAGACAACGCCACTGAGGCCGATACCGAACCCCTCGGGGAGCAATCGGGCCAGCTTGCCCCCACGGAACCCGCCGTAGCTCTCTCCGGCGATGAACACCGGGGATGCCCACCGTCCCTGGTTGGAGAGCCACCGGCTCATGAACTCACCGATCGACTCGAGGTCCCGCTTGAGCCCCCAAAACGCCTTCGGGTCGTTCTTGTCCTCTGGCTTTTCGTCTTTGTCGGGGCTGTCGGGCTCGATGGCGCGGCTGAACCCGGTGCCGACCGGGTCGATGAAGACGAGGTCTGTGAAGCCGAGCCACGACTCGGCGTTGTCGACCAGCTGAGCGGGTGGGGACGGCAGGGTGCCATCGGGCGGGAAGGCAACCCGGCGCGGTCCTACGGCCCCCATGTGGAGATAGGCCGAGGCGGCACCCGGTCCGCCGTTGAAGACGAAGGTGACCGGTCGATTCGGGTTGTCGCCGTCGGCGACGTATGAAGTGGAGAACATCTCGGCGACAGGCTTCTCCTTCTTCCGAAGAACCAGCCACTCGCTGCGAGCGGTGTAGTCGATGGTCCCATCGGGACCGGTCCACGATCCCGTGACCTCTGCGGGCTCCGGAACGGCGTGGTCGGGCTTCTTGGTGTCGTCTGGGGTTGCGTTCTCGCTCATGACGGGGAAGCTAGCCCGTCAGGTCACCTGAGTCGGCAGGAGGGCGTAGGTGAAGGTGTATTCGATGGCTTCCGGGTCGTCGGACTCGTTGTGGCCGGCGAGCTTGTCGGTGATGAGGGACTCGATGGCCCCGGCGAGTTCAGCGGCTTCGGCCGGAGTCAGCATCGCCGCACTCCTCCCGAGGTTCACCTTCGTCAGGTCACCCTCGAAACGGCGGCGCAGGGCTACCTCGGCTTCGACTCTGAGGGGCCCCACGATGATCGAGGCGGCGGATCTGGCCACGGCCTCCGGATCATCGATACGGAGCCCGATGTCGGGCGAAGGCGCTATCGATTTACCGGCAACCCGGTACAGCTTCTCCAGCCGGGCGCCAGACTTGCGGGTGTGGACCACCTGGAGAAACCCGGCGTCGGACAGCATGTTGACGTGGTGGTACAGCCGGGTGACGGGCACGTCGAGTGCCTCGGCGATCTCCCGCACCGACACGGGGCGGTATGCGGTCTTGAGGATGCGCATCCGCAGCGGCGAATCGAGCGCCGGCATCTGGGACGGGTCCTCGATGAAGAACT